>NZ_JBIVHR010000149.1:0-8745 GCF_044749305.1 Pseudomonas sp. NPDC089534
CAGGTTTTGCGGTGGTCTGCCAATTCTGCGAACACCGCCGAACTGTGTGGGAGCTGGCTTGCCAGCGATGCGGTGGGCACCCGCTTTCGGGCAATCCCCCAACCGTGGGCTATAAACCAATAGGGACGTATCGGGAAGTCGCCGCCATGAACATGCAGTCACCATCGCTTCCAACCGGGGAGGGCAGCCTTCGCCTGAGCTCGCGCAAGCAGCCGTTCAACCTGCTGCGCTGGTTTTCGTTGATCAGCATGGCCGTGATCGGTTCTGTGGCCGTGGCGCTCGGGGCGGTGTCGACGCGTTTCGTGATCGACGAAAGCGTGCAGCGCGACGCCTTGCTGACCGCGCAGTTCATCCAGGCCATCGCTTCGGCGGAGGTGCGGCATGTCTCGATCCCCAACATCCGCACCATGGGCGATCTGCTCGACCCGCGCCACGACAACGATTTTCCCGATGTCGATCCCGCCGCCCGGGCCAATGCCCGCGACGAGTTCCTCGACCACGTCGCGCACTTGCCGGACGTGATCCTGGCCAACATCTACGCCCCCGACCGGCAGGTGATCTGGTCAACCAACCCGGCCCTGATCGGTACGCGCATCCACGCCGACGAAGACCTCGACCGGGCCTTCGACGAGAAGATCCCGGTGTCCGCCAGCTACCACGACGTGGACAAGGGCCGCGAAGAGCAGAAGTTCGTCGTGCCGCCGGAGTACATCTTCATCGAGAACTACATCCCGCTGTTCGACGCCGAGGGCACGCATGTCACGGCGATGGTCGAGATCTACAAGGAGCCCAAGGATCTGATCAGCCGCATGGAGCGCGGGCTGGTGCTGATCTGGCTGGCCACCGCGCTCGGCGGCGGGCTGATCTACCTGGGGCTGTTCTGGATCGTGCGGCGGGCGGCGATCCTGCTGGCGGCGCAGCAAAAGCAACTGATCGCCAACGAAACCTTCGTCGCGCTGGGGGAGATGTCCTCGGCGGTGGCCCACAGTCTGCGCAACCCGCTGGCGACCATCCGCTCCAGCGCCGAACTGGCGCTGGAATTCGATGCGGGCCCCGCGCACAAGAACATCAAGGACATCATCGGCCAGGTCGACCGCATGTCCAAATGGGTGCGCGAGTTGCTGCAGTCGCTGCGCCCGCTCAACGATGAGCCGGAGCCGGTGAACCTGGTGGCGGCGCTGCACGACAGCCTCACGGCGTTCGAGCAGCAGATCGCCAAGGCCGGCGTCCATGTGGTGTTCCACCCGCAGGAGACGCCGATGGTGCTCAGCCAACCGGTGCAGCTGACGCAGATCCTCAACAGCCTGCTGGCCAACGCCCTGGAGGCGATGGACAAGGGCGGCACGCTGACCGTCGGCCTGGAGACCGGCGACGGCCGCAGTGTGACGGTGATGCTCAGCGACACCGGCAAGGGCATGAACGAGGAGCAGCGCAGCATGGCGTTCCGGCCGTTCTTCACCACCAAGCAGGGCGGCCTCGGCGTGGGCCTGGTGCTGGTGAAGCGGATCATGGAGCGTTTCGGCGGCGGCGTGACCCTGGACAGCCGCGAGGGCGAGGGCACCACCGTCCGTCTGGCGTTCCAGCTCATCCAGTGACCGCAAAAAAAACAATCTGAACTTTCCCCACCACTGGGTGTCAGGCCCCGGTCACCGGGGAGTGGGGAATTCATCAGCGCGCCTAACCTGTTGTTTAAGAAGGCATTAATACTTTGGCGAGGTAATTGCAAAACACCATCACCCCTTCCTTTTGACGAGGCGGCTGGTGATGGACAGAACAACGCGTTACCCCTGCAAGCAATTCCTGCTGACGCCGCTGAGCGTCTTTCTGGCATTGACCCTCGGCACCATGGCCGTCCGGGCCAGCCCCATCGACGACGAAAGCCAGCCGGAGGCCTCCGACCCTTCCGCCTACTACGACGAGCCGGCGGACGAGCCGGCGGCGTTGAACGCTATCCTGACGATGCCCGAGGCCAACGTCGATTCCTTCGACCTGCCCAACGGCGTCAAAGGCACGCGGGATTCGACCCGCACGGAAAACGTCCTGCCGCCGCGGGTGCAGACCAGTTTCAACTACCCCACCAACGGCAAGCCGAGCCCGCTGTACGGCGCTCAGCCGTTCACCCAGCAACTGACGCTGTTCGAGGAGTTCGGCCCGGAAAGGCTCGACCCGACCACACCCGCGGCGCCGCTGGGCTTTCCGCCGGCGGCCATTGGACCTGCGCCGGCGCAGGATCCGAACAGCGTCGCCCGCAGCGCACCGCCCGGCACCGCGCTGGACGCCTTCCTGCGTCAGCCGGGGCTGACGCCGTTCCCCAGCCAGTTCGCCAACGTGGTGGACCGCAACCCGTGGCAGGCGCAGATCGAACTGTTCCTCAACCGCCACATCGGTTCTTCCGCCGAGGGCCGTCCGCCGGGAAAAGGCTGGGCCCATCAGCGCTGGAACGAGTTCTACCCGCAAGTGGCCTACAAGACCGTGCAGACCGGCGCGCGCCTGAACGGCGGGCTGCGTGACAGCCGGCAGATGCACGGCTATGCGGTCGGCGAATTCGGGCCGGGCGGGCTGTACCACAACGTGGCCGGCGTGCCGGCGACCGACGGCACCGCCAAGGGCGTCGATCCGCGGTTCCACCCGGCCATGCCGGCGCAGAACCACAACGCGGTGTGGACCTTCGACGGCACCCTGCCGCCCAAGCTGCTGATGGTGCGCTACGGCCAGCCGGTGCTGATGCGTCACTACAACGGCTTGCCGATCGACCCGTCGGCCAACCGCGGCTTCGGCCTGCACACCATCACCACCCATGAGCACAACGGCCACGCGCCGGCGGAGAGCGACGGCTACGCCAACGCGTTCTTCTTCCCCGGCCAGTTCTACGACTACCGCTGGCCGATCCAGCTCGCCGGCTACGACAGCATCAACACCAAGGCCCAGGATCCGCGCGCCGCGTTCCCCTGCGCACCGGGAGAGACGCTGTGGGTCAACGACCTGACGCCGGGGCTCAAGACCTGCGACCACGGCACCATCAAGATCCGCGGCGACTACCGGGAAACCATGAGCACCCACTGGTTCCACGACCACATGCTCGATTTCACCGCGCAGAACGTCTACAAGGGCAACGCGGCGATGATGAACTACTACAGCGCCATCGACCGGGGCAACGAGTCGGTGAACGACGGCGTCAACCTGCGCCTGCCCAGCGGCAGCGCCTTGCCGTGGGGCAACCGCGACTACGACATCAACCTGGTGTTCGCCGACAAGGCCTGGGACCAGGAAGGCCAGCTGTGGTTCAACCCGTTCAACACCGACGGCTTCATCGGCGATCAGGTGCTGGTCAACTGGCAATGGCGGCCGATCCTCGACGTGCGGGCGCGCAGCTACCGGTTCCGGATCCTCAACGGTTCGGTGTCGCGCTACTTCAAGCTGGCCATCGTGCGTGAGGTCAAAGGTTCCGGCGGCGAGTTCCAGGGGCCGAAGAACTCGGGCGTGTCCTACAGCCGCGTGCCGTTCCACATGATCGCCAACGACGGCAACATCATGGAGCACAGCGTGCCGTTCGACGGCACCATGGACCTGGACGCCGACGGCGACAGGCAGAACCACAACGCGATCCTGCCGACCCAAGGCATCGCCGAGCGGTTCGACATCATCGTCAACTTCGCGAAAAACGGCATCAAGCCCGGCGACAAGCTGTTCGTGGTCAACCTGCAGGCCCAGGACGACGGCAAGGGGCCCAAAGAGGTCATCTCGCTGGCCGATGTGCTGTCGGAGAAATACCTGGCGGTGATCAAGCAGACCAGCAAGGGCCCGCAGTGGGACAAGGGCGACCCGGCGGTGGGCAAGGTCCTGCAGCTCAACGTCAAGTCCTACAGCGGCCAGGACCTGGCCATGGATCCGGCGGCCTATGAGCCGGCCAAGCCTGGCAAGGCCGAAGGGCTGACGATGATCCCGCTGAAGATCCACCGCGACAACGCCGCCGACAAGGCCCTGCTGGCCAAGGCCCTGCACCGCACCTTCACCTTCGGGCGCTCCGACGGCACCGACGAGGCGCCGTGGACGATCAAGACCGACGGCGGCTTCGGCTTCCACATGGATCCGCGTCGCCTCAATGCGTCCACCAAACTGGCCAGCGGCCCGACCGACGCCGGCGTCAGCGGCATCGGCACCCTGGAGGTGTGGAACATCAAGGCCGGCGGCAAGGGCTGGAGCCATCCGGTGCACGTGCACTTCGAGGAGGGGATCATCCTCAGCCGCGGCGGCAAGGCCCCGCCTGAGTGGGAAAAATGGGCGCGCAAGGACGTCTACCGCATCGGCTCGGAGGCCGACGGGCTGGACAGCGTGGAGATGGCGATCAATTTCCGCGAGTTCGCCGGCACCTACATGGAGCATTGCCACAACACCCAGCACGAGGACAACTCGATGCTGCTGCGCTGGGACCTTGAGAAACCGGGGCAACTGCAACTGATGCCGACGCCGCTGCCGAGCTGGGACGGGGTGCGCTACGTCAACTCCGCCGCGCTGCCGACCTTCCGCACCGGCGACGGCTTGGGTCCGCAAGTGGTGGTCAAGCCATGAACCGGGAGGGAGCGGAGATGAAACGGTCGACACTGCGCTCCCAGGCCTGGGGCATGCATCGGGTGCTGGCCCTGGTGGCCTGCCTGCTCGGCGCGCAGGCGCTGGTGGCGCACCAGGAGAACACCGGGGCCGGCGCCGCGCCGCCGGCCCCGGCCAGCGAAGCCGCCACCCCGTGGGGCGGCGACTACTTCCCCAACACCCTGCTGACCGACCAGGACGGTCGGCAGGTGCGTTTTTTCGACGACCTGATCAAAGGCAAGGTGGTGGTGATCAACTTCATCTTCACCTCGTGCAGCGATTCCTGCCCGCTGGAGACCGCACGCCTGCGCCAGGTGCAGAACCTGTTGGGCGACCGGGTCGGGAAGGACATCTTTTTCTACTCGATCAGCATCGATCCGCTGAGCGACACGCCGGCGGTACTGAAGGCCTACGCCCAGCGGTTCAAGGTCGGGCCGGGCTGGCGGTTCCTCACCGGCGAATTCGAAGACGTGACGGACCTGCGCAAGAAGCTGGGGCTGTTCATCGAAGGCGTCGACAACGGCCGCAGCAAGGACCACAACCTGAGCCTGATCGTCGGCAACCAGGGCACCGGGCGCTGGATGAAGGCCTCGCCGTTCGAGAATCCGTGGATCCTCGCCGACCAACTGGCCAACACCCTGCAGAACTGGAAAGAGCCGAGCACCGGGCAGAGCTATGCCGAGGCCCCGCAAATCCGCCCGCCGAGCAATGGCGAGGAACTGTTCCGCACCCGCTGCGCCTCGTGCCACAGCCTCGGCCCGCTGGACGGCCAGGGCATCGGCATGCGCAGCATCGGCCCGGACCTGATCGGCGTCACCCGCCAGCGCGACGCCGCGTGGCTCAACCGCTGGATCCGCGAACCGGACCGCATGCTGGCGGAAAAGGATCCGATCGCGGTGCAACTGTTCGAACGCTACGAGCGCATCCCGATGCCCAACCTGCGCCTGGACGAGGCGTCCGCGCAATCGGTCATCGAGTTCCTGCGCGACGAGACCGAGCGTCAGCATCCTTCGGTGCAACCGCTGGCCGACGGAGCCTTGACGCCGACAGGCACGGGGCCCGCCAGCGAAACGGTGAGCCGCATGCAATAGCGGCCAAATAGCATCAACGGGCCGTGTGTCACGGTCATTGCCACCTACACTCATTCGTGATGGCGGCTGTAACCGGCCTGATACAACAAAACCAGGGCACCTCCATGCAACGACTGGAAGAACAGACAACATCGGCGCCGAAGGACAAGGCCGTTGCCGGCAAGTTCTGGGGTGGGCCGTTCAATCTGCTGCGCTGGTTTTCGCTGGCCAGTTTTTTCATCATCGCTGCCGTGGCGCTGGGCCTGGGCTATGTCTCCACGCGTTTCGTGGTCACCGAGAGCGTGGAGCGCGATGCGCTGCTCACCGCGCAGTTCGTCCAGGCCATCGGCGACGCGGAGATGCGCCACGCCGGCATCAGCGCGCAACGCACCATGGGCGAGATGCTCGACCCGCGCCAGGACGAGAATTATCCGGATGTCGATCCCGTCGCCCACGTCGCCGCCCGGGCGGAATTCCTCGACCACGTCGAGCACCTGCCGGACGGCCTGCTGGCCACGGTCTACGCCCTGGACCGCACGGTGATATGGTCGACCAACCCGGACCTGATCGGGGTGAAGTTCGAGGACGACGACGAGCTGGACGAGTCGTTCGAGATGCAGGTGCCCGTGTCGTCCAGCTACCACAAGATCGACGACGAGAAGCCCGAGCAGAAACTGTCCCGCGAACCCAAGTACCTGTTCATCGAGAACTACATCCCGATGTTCAACGCGGACCGGAGCAAAGTCGTCGCCATGGTCGAGATCTACAAGGAGCCGGCGGACCTGGTGGAGCGCATCGACCGCGGCTTCGCCTCGATCTGGGCCGCGACCCTGCTGGGCGGGGCGGCGATCTACCTGGGGCTGTTCTGGATCGTGCGGCGGGCCTCGACCTTGCTGCAGACCCAGCAACAGCAGCTGATCAGCAACGAAACCTTTGTCGCCCTGGGCGAGATGTCCTCGGCGGTGGCCCACAGCCTGCGCAATCCGCTGGCGACCATCCGCTCCAGCGCCGAACTCGCGCAGGAGGTCGCCAGCCAAGGGGCGCAGCGCAACATCGGCGACATCATCAGCCAGGTCGACCGCATGTCGCGCTGGGTGCGCGAACTGCTGGTGTCGCTGCGGCCGATGCACGACGACGGCGAAGCGGTGGACCTGCTGCCGGCGGTCGAGGACACCCTCGGCGCGTTCGAGGCGCTGATCCGGCGCAACGGGGTCGAGGTGCGGTTCGCGCCGCGCGGTTGCCCACCGGTCGTCAGCCAGAAGGTGCTGTTGACGCAAATTCTCAATAGCCTGTTCGCCAATGCCCTGGAAGCGATGCCCAAGGGCGGCGTGCTGAGCGTCGACATCGAGACGCCGCAGGCCGACTGCGTGCGCGTGACCCTGGGCGATACCGGCAAAGGCATGAGCACCCAGCAGCAGCTGCTGGTGTTCAAGCCGTTTTTCACCACCAAGCAGGGCGGCCTCGGGGTCGGCCTGGCGTTGGTCAAAAGAATCATGGAGCGTTTTCAGGGCTCGGTCGTCTTGACCAGCAAAGAGCAGGAGGGAACCCGCGTCAGTCTCAACTTCAAAGTGGCATCGGGAGGGGAATATGGAGCACAGCATTCTGCTGGTCGAGGATGACGAACTGTTGGCCGAGAATATTCAGACCTACCTGGAGCGCAAGGACTTCGAGGTGACGGTCTGCCATTCGGCCGAGGACGCGCTGGAGCAATTGGGCAGCTTCATGCCGGACGTCGTGCTGACCGACAATTCGCTGCCGGGCATGAGCGGCCACGACCTGATCCAGAAGCTGCGCATCAGCGCGCCGGATCTGAAAGTGATCATGATGACCGGCTACGGCAACGTTGAAGATGCGGTGGTGGCGATGAAGGAGGGCGCCTTTCATTACGTCACCAAGCCGGTTGCGTTGCCGGAGCTCAAGCTGCTGCTGGACAAGGCCCTGGCCACCGAGCGGATGGAGCGCACGCTGTCGTTCTACCAGGAGCGCGAGGCGCAGAAGTCCGGGGTGCAGGCGCTGATCGGCGAATCGGCGCCGATGCACCACCTCAAAAGCACCCTGGGCCAGTTGCTCGACGCCGAGCGGCGCATGACCGGCGGCGACCTGCCGCCGGTGCTGGTGGAAGGCGAGACCGGCACCGGCAAGGAACTGGTGGCCCGCGCGCTGCATTTCGACGGTTCGCGCAGCAAGGGGCCGTTCATCGAATTCAACTGCGCGTCGATTCCCTCCAACCTGGTGGAGTCGGAACTGTTCGGCCACGAGAAGGGCGCGTTCACCGACGCCAAGGACCGCCGGGTCGGGCTGGTGGAGGCGGCGGACGGCGGCACGCTGTTTCTCGACGAAATCGGCGAAATGGACCTGGTGCTGCAGGCCAAGCTGCTCAAGTTGTTGGAGGATCGCACCATCCGTCGGGTCGGTTCGGTCAAGGAACGCAAGGTCAACCTGCGGGTGATCAGCGCCACCAACTGCAACCTCGAGCAGATGGTGCAGCAGGGCAAGTTCCGCCGGGACCTGTTCTTCCGCCTGCGGATCATCTCGATCAAGGTGCCGCGCCTGTACGCCCGGGGCGACGATGTCCTGCTGCTGGCCCGGCACTTCCTCGCCAGCCATGGCAAGCGCTACGGCAAGCCGAACCTGCATTTCAGCCAGCAGGCCGAGGAGTTGCTGCTCGGCTACACCTGGCCCGGCAACGTGCGCGAACTGCGCAACATGCTGGAGCAGACCGTGCTGCTGGCGCCGGGCGACACCATCGCCGCCCACCAGTTGAACGTGTGCATGAGCCTGGTGGACGAGCCGGCGCTGCACCAGCACGAGATGCCGCACTTCGAACCGCGCCCGGCGAGCAACACCGAGTCGATGAACCTGCCGGAGGTCGAGCGCGACATGGTGCGCAAGATGCTCGACAAGACCGACTGGAACGTCACCAAGTCCGCCCGCCTGCTGGGCCTGAGCCGCGACATGCTGCGCTACCGCATCGAAAAGCTCGGCCTGGCCCGGCCGGACAAGCGGCAGTGGTGAACGCAGGATCCGTGTCGCCGCCATCGCCAGCAGGCTGGCTCCCACAGGGGATAGCGGGTGTATGCAGGATCTG
>NZ_JBIVHR010000150.1:0-8600 GCF_044749305.1 Pseudomonas sp. NPDC089534
GGGCCTGTGACTCAGGCCACAGGCAAACAGCCCCGGGCACTTAGCTCGGTCGATAAACGCGCACATTGGCATGCCCCTCACTGAGCAGATGGTGGGCATGCAGGCGACTCATCACGCCTTTGTCGCAATACAGCAGGTACTGGCGGGTTGGGTCCAGTTCCTTGAAACGAGCGTTCACCGCGTAGAACGGCATCGTCTGTACCTCTACGCCGGGAAGCTCCAGCGGCTCGTCCTCGGCGGCATCCGGGTGACGGATGTCGAGGACGATCTGGCCGGCCAGCGCTTCGCCGACTTCTTCGATCTGCAAGTCCTGGCCCAATTCGTCGATCACCCGATCGATCGGCACCAGCCTGGCGTTCTCGAGCGCACGCTCGAGCACCGCCATGTCGAATTCTTTCTCTTCGTGCTCGACCCGGTAACGCTTGGCGGCGGTCTTCGGGTTGACCGAAATGACCCCGCAGTATTCCGGCATGTGCCGGGCGAAGTCGCCGGTGCCGATGACGTCGGCCGTGTCGATGATGTCCTGCTTGTGGCTGGCGATCAGCGGACGCAGGATCAGTTTCTCGGTGACGCAGTCGATCACCGACAGGTTCGGCAGGGTCTGGCTCGACACCTGGGAGATCGCCTCGCCGGTGACCAGCGCGTCGATGTGCAGGCGGTCGGCGATGCTCGACGCGGCCCGCACCATCATGCGCTTGAGCACCACGCCCATGTGGCTGTCGTCGACCTTGCCGAGGATCTCGCCCAGCACTTCCTCGAACGGCACACTGACAAATAACACGCGTTGCGAGCTGCCGTACTTCTTCCAGATGAAATGCGCGACTTCCATCACGCCCAATTCGTGGGCACGGCCGCCCAGGTTGAAGAAGCAGAAGTGCCCCATCAGGCCGCGGCGCATGATCTGGTAGGCCGCCACGGTGGAGTCGAAGCCGCCGGACATCAGCACCAGGGTCTGCTCCAGGGCGCCGAGCGGGTAGCCGCCGATGCCGTTGTGCTGGCCGTGGATGACGAACAACCGTTGGTCGCGCACTTCGATGCGCACTTCGACTTCAGGCTTCTTCAGGTCGATCCCGGCGGCGCCGCACTGACGGCGCAGCTGGCTGCCGACGTACTTCTCGACGTCGATCGAGCTGAACGGGTGCTTGCCCGCGCGCTTGCAGCGCACCGAAAAGATCTTGCCGGCCAGCGCATCGCCGTAGTGCTGCTTGCACTTCTCGACGATGTCGTCGAAGTCGCCCAGCGGGTACTCGTCGATCTGCAGGAAGTGCGCGATGCCCGGCATGCAGCTCAGGCGCTCGCCCATCTCCTTCAGGGCCTTCGGATCGGTGACGCGGGTTTCCAGCTCGAGGTTGTCCCACACGCCGTTCACCACCACGGCCGGATCCAGATCGCGGAGCACGGCACGGATGTTCTTGGCCAGCTGACGGATGAATCGCATCCGGACAGGGCGGCTCTTGATGGTGATCTCAGGGAAGACTTTTACGATTAGTTTCATGAAAACTGCGCGCGCAACGCCAGCCGGAAAAAGTGGGGCGCGGATTATAGCGGAAATTGCTCAAGGTTTAACCAGTTAATGTGCAGAAGGTTTTGCATGCACCAAAACAGGTCATTTTTGGATTCAGACGCTACATTAGAGGGCGGGATTGTCGCCGTTTCGGCGCCTTGCACCTTTATAAGCGTGAATTTGGGGCAAAAAACCCATGCTGGGGCACTGGCATGCAATTTGCTCCCTTGTGAGGCAGGTTGCCTTGGCAGAGTATTCGCGCCGGCATCACCAATATATAAGGGCATCCACTACCCGCCCTAAGCCACCCGGAGGACACTATGTCGAAGTCGGTTCAACTCATCAAAGATCATGACGTCAAGTGGATTGATCTGCGCTTCACGGACACCAAAGGCACTCAGCACCACGTGACCATGCCAGCTCGCGATGCGCTGGAAGATGACTTCTTCGAAGTCGGCAAGATGTTCGACGGCTCCTCCATCGCTGGCTGGAAAGGCATCGAAGCCTCCGACATGATCCTGATGCCGGACGACGAAACCGCCGTCCTGGATCCGTTCACCGAAGAGCCGACCCTGATCCTGGTGTGCGACATCATCGAACCTTCGACCATGCAAGGCTACGACCGCGACCCGCGCGCCATCGCCCGCCGCGCCGAGGAATACCTGAAGTCCACCGGCATTGGCGACACCGTGTTCGCAGGTCCAGAGCCTGAGTTCTTCATCTTCGACGAAGTGAAGTTCAAGTCCGACATCTCCGGCTCGATGTTCAAGATCTACTCCGAGCAAGGCTCGTGGATGTCCGACCAGGACGTGGAAGGCGGCAACAAGGGCCACCGTCCGGGCATCAAGGGCGGCTACTTCCCGGTTCCGCCGTTCGACCACGACCACGAAATCCGCACCGCCATGTGCAACGCCCTGGAAGAAATGGGCCAGACCGTCGAAGTCCACCACCACGAAGTGGCGACCGCCGGCCAGAACGAAATCGGTGTCAAGTTCAACACCCTGGTGAAAAAAGCTGACGAAGTTCAGACCCTGAAATACGTCGTGCACAACGTTGCCGACGCCTACGGCCGCACCGCGACCTTCATGCCGAAGCCGCTGTACGGCGACAACGGCTCGGGCATGCACGTGCACATGTCCATCGCCAAAGACGGCAAGAACACCTTCGCCGGCGAAGGCTATGCCGGCCTGTCCGACACCGCCCTGTACTTCATCGGCGGCATCATCAAGCACGGCAAGGCCCTGAACGGCTTCACCAACCCGGCCACCAACTCCTACAAGCGTCTGGTGCCAGGCTTCGAAGCCCCGGTGATGCTGGCCTACTCGGCCCGCAACCGTTCCGCCTCGATCCGCATTCCTTACGTCAACAGCCCTCGCGGCCGTCGTATCGAAGCCCGTTTCCCGGATCCGGCCGCCAACCCGTACCTGGCTTTCGCAGCACTGCTGATGGCCGGCCTGGACGGCATCCAGAACAAGATCCACCCAGGCGACGCCGCCGACAAGAACCTGTACGACCTGCCGCCTGAAGAGGCGAAAGAGATCCCGCAGGTGTGCGGCAGCCTGAAGGAAGCCCTGGAAGAGCTGGACAAGGGCCGCGCGTTCCTGACCAAGGGCGGCGTGTTCTCCGACGACTTCATCGACGCCTACATCGCGCTGAAGTCCGAAGAGGAAATCAAGGTTCGCACCTTCGTGCACCCACTGGAATATGAGCTGTACTACAGCTGCTGATCCGGTGGCGCCGCCCCGCGCGGCGCGACACAAGAGAGGCCTCCTTCGGGAGGCCTTTTTTTGTTGCCCGTTTTTTTGCCGATGCCGCCCCCTGCGCAAGCAACTGCCTTGACCCTGCCCTGCGGCGTCTTGACTGACGCCATCGCGGGCAAGCCCGCTCCCACAGGTTTCGTGGTGCATGCACGGTTTATGAGCGACCGGGACTGATGCGGGAGCAACTGACTTGCCCAGGATCTGTGGTGTCCTGACTGACGCCATCGCCAGCAGGCTGGCTCCCAGTGAATGCAGGGACTGGGGATACCGCACAACCCTGTGGGAGCGGGCTTGCCCGCGATAGCGGAGTGTCGGCCACTGAGGGTCGACTGACACGACGCCTTCGCAAAGCAGGCTCGCTCCCACACGGAATTGCGCCAGGATATGTCCCGGGTTGGGCCTACCGCCGCGACTGGCCTATGCTGCACCCCATCGCTTTCGAATCCGGTCGATGCCATGGGTCGCACCTGCCTTTATCTCTTGCTGCTGATCGCCCTGCCCGCCGCCGCGCAGATCTACAAGTACACCGACGCCAACGGCCACACGGTCTACAGCGACCATGCGCCGGAGGGCGTGCCGTCGCAGCCGGTGGAGCTGCCGCCGCTCAACCGGGTCGCAACCCAGCCGCCCGCCGCACCTCCCGCGGATGCGGACACGCGCGAACCCGCCCGCAGCACCTACGAAACCCTGGAGCTGACCGGCCTGCCCACCGAAGAGGCCCTGCGCGCCAACAACGGCACCTTCACCGTGGGCGTGCTGATCAAGCCGCGCCTGAAGCCGCCGCATCAGTTGCGGCTGCTGCTCGATGACGAACCCTATGGCCAGCCCAGCAACCTGCCGACCCTGCAACTGGTGAACGTGGACCGGGGCGAGCATCGCCTCGCGGTGCAGGTGATCGACGGCCAGTCGGTGGTCCAGCAGAGCCCGCCGGTGAGCTTCAGCGTGCAGCGGGTGCACAAGCCATGAGCCGCGCACTGCTCGCCCTTCTCCTGATGCTGGTCGCGTTCGGCGCGTCGGCCGAGGTGTTCACCTACATCGACGCCCAGGGCAACCGCGTCTACACCGATCAACCGCGCAGCAACGCCAAAAGGATCCAGCTGACCACCAGCAACCGCATGCCCGCCACGCCGGTCGGCGCGACGTCCACCGGCATGAAAGGCCAGGTGCCGGAGCCGCCGCTGTTCCGCTACGACATGCTGCGGGTGCTGATCCCGGAGCCGGACGCGACCATCCGCAGCAGCGCCGGCGAGCTGATCGTCAGCGTCACCAGCGAGCCCGGCCTGCAACCGGGCCACCGCTACCGCCTGCTGCTGGACGGCCAGCCCACCGGCGAACCCGGCCCGAGCCCGGTGTTCCCGCTGAGCAACATCGACCGCGGCAGCCACAACCTGTCGGTGGAGATACTCGACGGCCAGGGCCGCACCGTCGAGCGCACCGCCAACCAGCCGTTCCACATGCAGCGGATTTCCCTGGCGCAGAAGCGCCAGGTCAAGCCCTGCGCGAAGGACGATTACGGCGTGCGCCCCGAATGCCCGCTCAAGGACAAACCCGTCGAACCAAAAAACCCCTTCCTGCGGTTCTTCTAACGCCGCGCAGCGCTGTGCACTATATTGGTGCAGCAAGTTGCACCGTACTCACATTCCAACCCATTTTGGTTCGATTCTTCCCGCCGGCACGGGCGGAATGCCACGCAAACGAGCGTCAAACGCCCGTTTCAGGCATCGGACGCTTCTTTTCGGAGCCTTGGTTTGGTTTTTGCATTTTCCCCGCATCAGCGCTGTACTCATGCGCGCGCCATGCTCCAAAAGAGGTCCTCATGACCATCAGTGACGCACTGCATCGCTTGTTGCTCGACAACCTGACCACCGCCACCATCCTGCTCGACGACGAACTGCGCCTCGAGTACATGAACCCGGCGGCCGAGATGCTGCTGGCCACCAGCGGCCAGCGCAGCCATGGCCAGTTCATCAGCGAGCTGTTCACCGAATCCACCGAGGCGCTCAACTCGCTGCGCCAGGCGGTGGAGCAGGCGCATCCGTTCACCAAGCGCGAAGCGATGCTCACCGCCCTCACCGGCCAGACCCTGACGGTGGACTACGCGGTGACGCCGATCCTGAGCAACGGCACGACCCTGTTGCTGCTGGAAGTCCACCCCCGCGACCGCCTGCTGCGGATCACCAAGGAAGAGGCCCAGCTGTCCAAGCAGGAAACCAGCAAGATGCTGGTGCGCGGCCTCGCCCACGAGATCAAGAACCCCCTCGGCGGCATCCGCGGCGCCGCCCAGTTGCTGGCCCGCGAGCTGCCGGAAGACAGCCTGCGCGACTACACCAACGTGATCATCGAAGAGGCCGACCGCCTGCGCAATCTGGTGGACCGGATGCTCGGCTCCAACAAGCTGCCGTCGCTGGCGCTGTGCAACGTCCACGAGGTGCTGGAGCGGGTCAGCCAGCTGGTCGAGGCCGAGAGCCAGGGCTGCATCACGCTGGTGCGCGACTACGACCCGAGCATTCCCGATGTCCTGATCGACCGCGAGCAGATGATCCAGGCGGTGCTGAACATCGTGCGCAACGCCATGCAGGCGATCAGCAGCCAGAACGAGCTGCGCCTGGGCCGCATCACCCTGCGCACGCGCACCATGCGCCAGTTCACCATCGGCCACGTCCGCCACCGCCTGGTGACCAAGATCGAGATCATCGACAACGGCCCCGGCATCCCGGCGGAACTCCAGGAAACCATTTTCTTTCCCATGGTCAGCGGCCGCCCGGACGGCACCGGGCTGGGCCTGGCCATCACCCAGAACATCATCAGCCAGCACCAGGGCCTGATCGAGTGCGACAGCCACCCCGGCCACACCACGTTCTCGATCTTTCTGCCACTGGAACAAGGAGCCACATCGACATGAGCCGTAGTGAAACCGTGTGGATCGTCGATGACGACCGTTCTATCCGCTGGGTCCTCGAGAAAGCCCTGCAACAGGAAGGCATGACCACCCAGAGCTTCGACAGCGCCGACGGCGTGATGAGCCGCCTGGCGCGCCAGCAGCCGGACGTGATCATTTCCGACATCCGCATGCCCGGCGCCAGCGGCCTGGACCTGCTGGCGCGGATCCGCGAGCAGCACCCGCGCCTGCCGGTCATCATCATGACCGCCCACTCCGACCTGGACAGCGCCGTCGCCTCCTACCAGGGCGGCGCGTTCGAGTACCTGCCCAAGCCGTTCGACGTCGACGAGGCGGTGTCGCTGGTCAAGCGCGCCAACCAGCACGCCCAGGAGCAGCAAGGCCTGGAAGTCGCGCCGTCGCTGACCCGCACCCCGGAGATCATCGGCGAAGCGCCGGCGATGCAGGAGGTGTTCCGCGCCATCGGCCGCCTGAGCCACTCCAACATCACCGTCCTGATCAACGGCGAATCCGGCACCGGCAAAGAGCTGGTGGCCCATGCGCTGCATCGCCACAGCCCCCGTGCGGCGGCGCCGTTCATCGCCCTGAACATGGCGGCGATCCCCAAGGACCTGATGGAGTCCGAGCTGTTCGGCCATGAGAAAGGCGCGTTCACCGGCGCGGCGAACCTGCGCCGCGGGCGCTTCGAGCAGGCCGACGGCGGCACGCTGTTCCTCGACGAGATCGGCGACATGCCGGCCGACACCCAGACCCGCCTGCTGCGGGTATTGGCCGACGGCGAGTTCTACCGCGTCGGCGGCCACGTGCCGGTCAAGGTCGATGTGCGGATCATCGCCGCGACCCACCAGAACCTGGAAACCCTGGTGCACGCCGGCAAGTTCCGCGAAGACCTGTTCCACCGCCTCAACGTGATCCGCATCCACATTCCGCGCCTGTCGGACCGACGCGAAGACATTCCGACCCTGGCCCGGCACTTCCTCAGCCGCGCCGCGCAGGAACTGGCGGTGGAGCCGAAGCTGCTCAAGAACGAAACCGAGGAGTACCTCAAGAACCTGCCGTGGCCGGGCAACGTGCGCCAGTTGGAGAACACCTGCCGCTGGATCACGGTGATGGCCTCCGGACGCGAAGTGCACATCAGCGACCTGCCGCCGGAGCTGCTGAGCCTGCCGCAGGATTCGGCACCGGTGACCAACTGGGAGCAGGCCCTGCGCCAATGGGCGGACCAGGCCCTGGCCCGGGGCCAGTCGAGCCTGCTGGACAGCGCCGTGCCGGCGTTCGAGCGGATCATGATCGAGACCGCGCTGAAGCACACCGCCGGCCGCCGCCGCGATGCCGCCGTCCTGCTCGGCTGGGGGCGCAATACCCTGACGCGCAAGATCAAGGAGCTGGGGATGAAGGTCGACGGCGGGGATGAAGATGAGGGGGATGAGGGCTGACCCAGCCTCCTGACCTTCGCTGCCGGACCAATCCATCGCGGGCAGGCTCGCGCCTACAGGTGAAATGCATGACCCTGTAGGCACGAGCCTGCCCGCGACGCTTTTCGGCCCGACGTGCACCGCAACGATGCACCCTGACCCGCAACCGCGCAGGGCCAGCCGCTTCCTTTTCAGCCGGGCAACGCCCGGCATTCCATCCCCAAGAACGCAAAAGCCCCGGATTCCGGGGCTTTCAGCTTCTGTCGCGATTATTTTGTTTCAAGACAAGTAAACCTGGCACGCCCCCTGCAAATACCCCCTCAGGTGATTCGATTCACCCACCCGGTTTCGGGGACCTTGGTACAGGCAGGCCGGGGATTCCCCTCTTTAACACGGATCCGCACCGCCATCGCGTCGGATCCTGCCGCTTTGGGGCCCTTGATACAGGCAGGTCAGGGGTTCCTTCTTTGCACCGGGCCTTCGCCTTGGCGAACGGCCCGCCCCTTTCGGGAACCTTGGTACAGGCAGGCCGGGGATTCCCTCTTTTATTGCTCGTGCAGGTGGATCTCCAGCCGCCAGCGGTCATCGACCTCGCTGGCGGCCCAGTCGCCCTGCAGCGGCCGGGCCGCCACCAGGGTCAGCAGCAGGCCGCCGTCGCTCAGCCGTGTGCGCCAGTTCACGTCCTTGCCGTTGAGCTTGAGCTGCCCCTTCTGCGCTTTGCCCTCGGCCCCGAACAGCAGCGCCAGCGAGCCGTCGACGACCTCGCCGTGCAGCTTCGGCTCGTTGTTGAACCACACCACCAGCCCGCCGTCGATCACCTCGACCTGCTGCAGCACGCTCGGGTCGGGCGTGGTCAGGCGACCGATCATCAGGCCGACCATCACGCCGAAAATCGCCAGCGACCCCATCACCCGCGGGAATAGTTTCGAACGCGGATCCGCTGGCGGCGTAGAATGCGCGTCATCTTTACCTTCGGAGCCGTGCATGTTTCACGTCATCCTTTTTCAACCGGAAATTCCGCC
>NZ_JBIVHR010000151.1:0-8226 GCF_044749305.1 Pseudomonas sp. NPDC089534
TCTACCAGCTTCAGCCAGTTGGGAATGAAGTTGTGCACCGGGCACTTCCATTCGCAGTACGGGTTGCCGCAACCCAGGCAGCGGTGGGCCTGGTCGGCCGACTGCTGGGGTTTGAACGGTTCGTAGATCTCGACGAACTCTTTCTTGCGCTGACGCAACAGTTTCTTCTTCGGATCCTTGCGCCCGACATCGATGAACTGGAAGTCGTTATTCAGACGTTCAGCCATTGTTAAAACCTCATCAAACTCTTCAGGCGCATCACTGCGGGTTGGCACGGGTGCTGGAAAGCAACGATTTCAGGTTGGCGGCCTTCGGCTTGACCAACCAGAAACGGCGCAGGTAATCGTCGAGGTTCTCGGCGAGTTCACGACCCCACTCGCTGTCGGTTTCCGCGACGTACTCGTTCAGCACGTTCTGCAGGTGGCTGCGATAGGCCTCCATCGCCTCGCCGCTGATCCGCTGGATCTCCACCAGTTCGTGGTTGACCCGGTCAACGAAGGTGTTGTCCTGGTCGAGCACGTAGGCGAATCCGCCGGTCATGCCGGAGCCGAAGTTGTAGCCGGTCTTGCCCAGGACGCAGACGAAGCCGCCGGTCATGTACTCGCAGCAGTGATCGCCGGTGCCTTCCACGACCGTGTGGGCACCGGAGTTGCGCACGGCGAAACGCTCGCCTGCGGTGCCGGCGGCGAACAGCTTGCCGCCGGTGGCGCCGTACAGGCAGGTGTTGCCGATGATGGCGCTGTTCTGAGTCTGATAGGCGCTGCCCTTGGGCGGCACGATGGTCAGCTTGCCGCCGGTCATGCCTTTGCCGACGTAGTCGTTGGCGTCGCCTTCCAGGTGCATGTTCAGGCCGCCGGCGTTCCACACGCCGAAGCTCTGGCCCGCCGTGCCCTTGAAGCGGAAGGTGATCGGCGCCTTGGCCATTCCCTGGTTGCCGTGCTTGCGCGCGATTTCGCCGGAGATCCGCGCACCGATCGAACGGTCGCAGTTGCAGATGTCCAGGCTGAATTCGGCGCCGCTGAGGTCGTTGATCGCCGCGGTCGCCATTTCGACCATTTTCTCGGCCAGCAGGCCCTGATCGAACGGCGGGTTGCGCTCCACGCCGCAGAACTGAGGCTTGTCCTCCGGCACGTGGTCGCTGCCCAGCAGCGGGGTCAGGTCCAGGTGGTGCTGCTTCTCGGTCTGTCCTTCGAGCACGTCCAGCAGGTCGGTGCGGCCGATCAGCTCTTCGAGGGAGCGCACGCCGAGCTTGGCCAACCACTCGCGGGTCTCTTCGGCGACGTAGGTGAAGAAGTTCACCACCATGTCGACGGTGCCGATGTAGTGGTCCTTGCGCAGCTTCTCGTTCTGGGTCGCCACGCCGGTGGCGCAGTTGTTCAGGTGGCAGATGCGCAGGTACTTGCAGCCCAGGGCGATCATCGGCGCGGTGCCGAAGCCGAAGCTTTCGGCGCCGAGGATCGCGGCCTTGATCACGTCGAGGCCGGTCTTCAGGCCGCCGTCGGTCTGCACCCGCACCTTGCCGCGCAGGTCGTTGCCGCGCAGGGTCTGGTGGGTCTCGGCCAGGCCGAGCTCCCACGGCGCGCCGGCGTACTTGATCGAGGTCAGCGGCGAAGCGCCGGTGCCGCCGTCGTAGCCGGAGATGGTGATCAGGTCGGCATAGGCCTTGGCCACGCCGGCGGCGATGGTGCCGACGCCCGCTTCAGCCACCAGTTTCACCGAGACCAGCGCCTGGGGGTTGACCTGCTTCAGGTCGAAGATCAGTTGCGACAGGTCTTCGATCGAATAGATGTCGTGGTGCGGCGGCGGCGAAATCAGGGTCACGCCCGGCACCGCATAGCGCAGCTTGGCGATCAGGCCGTTGACCTTGCCGCCCGGCAGCTGACCGCCCTCGCCCGGCTTGGCGCCCTGGGCGACCTTGATCTGCAGCACTTCGGCGTTGACCAGGTACTCCGGGGTCACCCCGAAACGGCCGGTCGCGACCTGCTTGATCTTCGAGCTCTTGAGGGTGCCGTAACGCGCCGGATCCTCACCGCCTTCACCGGAGTTGGAACGCGCGCCGAGGCGGTTCATGGCTTCGGCCAGGGCTTCGTGGGCCTCAGGCGACAGCGCGCCGAGGGAGATGCCGGCGGAATCGAAGCGCTTGAGCACCGACTCCAGCGGTTCGATCTCGCCAAGGTCCAGCGGCTTGTCGAGGGTCTTGACCTTGAGCAGGTCGCGGATCATCGACACCGGACGGTTGTCCACCAGCGAGGTGTATTCCTTGAACTTGGCGTAGTCGCCCTGCTGCACCGCGGCCTGCAGGGTGTTGACCACGTCCGGGTTGTACGCGTGGTATTCGCCGCCGTGGACGAACTTCAGCAGGCCGCCCTGCTGGATCGGCTTGCGCGGACTCCAGGCCTCGGTCGCCAGGGCCTTCTGCTCGGCTTCGATGTCGACGAAACGCGCACCCTTGATCCGGCTCGGCACGCCGCGGAAGCTCAGGTTGCACACTTCCTCCGACAGGCCGATGGCCTCGAACAGCTGGGCGCCGCGGTACGAGGCGATGGTGGAGATGCCCATCTTCGACAGGATCTTGAGCAGGCCCTTGGTGATGCCCTTGCGGTAGTTCTTGAACACCTCGTAGAGGTCGCCCAGCACTTCGCCGGTGCGGATCAGGTCGCCCAGCACCTCATAGGCCAGGAACGGGTAGACCGCCGACGCGCCGAAGCCGATCAGCACCGCAAAGTGATGCGGGTCGCGGGCGGTGGCGGTCTCGACGAGGATGTTGGAGTCGCAGCGCAGGCCCTTTTCGGTCAGGCGGTGGTGCACCGCGCCGGTGGCCAGCGAAGCGTGGATCGGCAGCTTGCCCGGCGCGATGTGGCGGTCGCTCAGGACGATCTGGGTGCGGCCGGCGCGCACGGCCTCTTCGGCCTGGTCGGCGACATTGCGGATCGCCGCTTCGAGGCCGACGCTTTCGTCGTAGTTCAGGTCGATGATGTGCCGCTCGAACCCCGGACGGTCGAGGTTCATCAGCGAACGCCACTTGGCCGGCGAGATGACCGGCGAGCTGAGGATCACGCGGGAGGCGTGCTCCGGCGATTCCTGGAAGATGTTGCGCTCGGCGCCGAGGCAGATTTCCAGCGACATCACGATCGCTTCGCGCAGCGGGTCGATCGGCGGGTTGGTCACCTGGGCGAACTGCTGACGGAAATAGTCGTAAGGCGTGCGCACGCGCTGGGACAGCACGGCCATCGGCGTGTCGTCGCCCATCGAGCCGACGGCTTCGTAGCCTTGCTCGCCGAGCGGACGCAGCACTTGGTCGCGTTCCTCGAACGTCACCTGGTACATCTTCATGTACTGCTTGAGCTGGTCGACGTCGTAGAAGGCCGAACCGTGGTCGTTGTCTTCCATGGTCGCCTGGATGCGCAGGGCGTTCTTGCGCAGCCATTGCTTGTACGGATGGCGGGACTTGAGACGGTTGTCGATGGCGTCGGTGTCGAGGATCTGGCCGGTTTCGGTGTCCACGGCGAAGATCTGGCCAGGGCCGACGCGGCCCTTGGCGAGCACGTCTTCAGGCTGGTAGTTCCAGACGCCGATCTCGGACGCCAGGGTGATGAAACCGTTTTTGGTGGTGACCCAGCGCGCCGGGCGCAGGCCGTTGCGGTCGAGCAGGCACACGGCGTAGCGGCCGTCGGTCATCACCACGCCCGCAGGGCCGTCCCACGGCTCCATGTGCATCGAGTTGTACTCGTAGAACGCACGCAGGTCCGGATCCATGGTCTCGACGTTCTGCCAGGCCGGCGGAATGATCATCCGCACGCCGCGGAACAGGTCGATGCCGCCGGTGACCATCAGTTCGAGCATGTTGTCCATGCTCGAGGAGTCGGAACCGACGCGGTTGACCAGCGGGCCGAGCTCTTCCAGATCCATCAGATCGTTGGTGAACTTGGTGCGGCGGGCCTGGGCCCAGTTGCGGTTGCCGGTGATGGTGTTGATCTCGCCGTTGTGGGCGAGGAAGCGGAACGGCTGGGCCAGCGGCCATTTCGGCAGGGTGTTGGTGGAGAAGCGCTGGTGGAACACGCAGATCGCGGTCTGCAGGCGCTCATCGCTGAGGTCCGGATAAAAGGCGGTCAAATCCGCCGGCATCATCAGGCCTTTATAGATGATGGTCTTGTGGGAAAAGCTGCAGATGTAGTGGTCGGTGTCGGCGGCGTTGGCCACGGACGAGCGACGGCGGGCGCTGAACAGCTTGACCGCCATGTCCTGATCGCTCAGGCCTTCGCCGCCGATATACACCTGCTCGATCTGCGGCAGGCGCTCCAGGGCCAGGCGGCCGAGGACGCTGGTGTCGATCGGCACCTTGCGCCAGCCGATCAGTTGCAGGCCTTCGGCCAGGATCTCGCGGTTCATGTTTTCGCGAGCGGCTTCGGCCTTGGCCGGATCCTGATTGAAGAAGACCATGCCCACGGCGTATTGCTTGGGCAGTTCGGTGCTGAAGGCTTCCTGGGCGATGGCGCGCAGGAACGCATCAGGCTTTTGAATCAGCAGACCGCAACCGTCGCCGGTCTTGCCGTCCGCGTTGATCCCACCGCGGTGGGTCATGCAGGTCAGGGCCTCGATGGCCGTTTGCAATAGGGTATGACTGGGCTCGCCCTGCATGTGGGCTATCAGGCCGAAGCCGCAGTTATCCTTGAATTCATCTGGTTGGTACAGACCTGCTTTCATAGACACTTTCTCACCAGGCTGCCTCTTTTCGAGGCAAATTTCTTTTCAATTCAACCACTTGCATCTCGCGCCGAACGTACGCCGGCTTTGCGGGGGCAAAAGGGTGGTCATTGTACACAGCGACACAGAGGCTCACAAATTTGACGACGAAATGTCGCAAATTCATGTCGCGTTTGTGAAATGTTTAAAGCGATCTGCTGTGCTAGTCAAAACTTTTTTGGTTCTGACCGCAACGACTCAAAGACTACTGTGACGCAGACACCACAAGGCACGCGACCTTGGGAGGAAGCGCGCACTCGTGGAGATTTTGAGGTGCCGGGAGAGGCGGCCTGGGTAAGGCCGCCGAATCTTCAGCGAGTTGTAGCCAGTTCCTGTTGGACGCTGGCGACAGTGCGAGGCCAAGGTTTACCAGCCTGAACCTTCGCTGGCAAGGCCTTGATGGCAGAAACGGCCGCATCACGGTTGGCGAAGCTGCCGTAGGTGATCACGTAGAGAGGCTTGCCGTTGAGGACTTTCTTGAAATAGCGGTACTCGCCGCCCTGCTCCTTGACGAAGCTTTGCGCGGTCGCCTCGGAGCTGGTGCCGAGGATCTGCACCACGTAGTTGCCCGGCGCCTGGCCGGCGTACCAGCTGCCGCCGGCAGCCTTGGCGACCGGCTTCTCAGCGGGCTTCTCGGCCGGTTTGGCGGCCGCCACAGGCTTGGCCGGCGCCGGGGCAGGCTTGGCCGCAGGTGCGACAGGGGCAGGCTTGGCGACGGCGACCTGGGTCGGGGCCGGCGCAGGCTTCGCGGCAGGCACCGGCACAGGCACCGGAACCGGGGTCGGCGCAGGGCCGGCCGGCACACCCGCCGGCGGCGCGGTGGGGGTCACGGTCGGCGGCGTGGCGCTGGAGCCTTCGACAGGCACGCCGTCGTCGCCTTCGGTGATTCCGCCGGCCGCTTCGGCCAGAGGGCCGCGCATCACCGGCTGCGAGTTGCCGACCAACGGCAGCGGCATCGGCTGGGTATTGCCGTTGAACTCGACGGACGGCGCACCGCCCTGACCGCCCTGCCCCAGCGGCAGCTGGGCCTGTTCATTGGCCGGCGCACCGGCGGTCGGCGCCTTGCTGCGACCCGGCATCAGCCAGGCGGCGGCAACCGCGACCACGACCACGGCGGAAATCGCCAATACGTGTTTCTTCGGCATGTTGAACCCCATACTTGGACGCTTGACCGCAGTGCGGCTGGCGATCATGGCTTCGATCATCGCATCGCGGGCGACCTGGTTGATGTTGCCCGGCCAGCCCTCGGAGCTTTCGTGAATATCAGAGATCTGATCCGCGGTGAAAAGTTCGATGCCGCGGCCTGCGCCTTCGAGCCGCTGGTCGAGGTACTCGCGGGTCTCCTCTTCCGTGTACGGCTGCAGCTCGATGAC
The DNA here is from genome assembly GCF_044749305.1 of Pseudomonas sp. NPDC089534. Lineage (NCBI taxonomy): Bacteria > Pseudomonadati > Pseudomonadota > Gammaproteobacteria > Pseudomonadales > Pseudomonadaceae > Pseudomonas > Pseudomonas sp. NPDC089534. Next base: position 6,117 of record NZ_JBIVHR010000151.1, read on the forward strand.
ATGGAAGCGTTCTTCCTCAAGCTGCAGCGCGTCGAGCTGGGCGATCAGCGACGATTCACCGAACAGGAACACGTGCGGACGGCCTTCCGGCGCGCCGGCGCCCAAGGCCATCAGGGCCTCGAGGGCCGACTCGTCGAGCTGCTCGGCGTCGTCCACCAGCAGGTAGACTTCCTGACCGGTCAGCGCCAGCTGCACCACCTGGGCGAGGATCGCATTGACTTCGGCCTGGGCCACGTCCAGCGCCTGGGCCACTTGGCGCAGCACGCCCGCCGCATCGCCGGCGCCGCGGGCCGAGACGACGACGCTCTGCACCGACTGCTTGTTGGTGCTGGCCACCAGCGCCTGGCGCAACAGGGTCTTGCCGCTGCCCTGGGGGCCGGTGACCACCAGCAGCAACTGGCTGTAGCGCGCCAGGTGGTGCAGCTGACCCAGCACCGGCTTGCGCTGGGCCGGGAAGAATTTGAAGCCCGGCACCCTTGGCGCGAACGGGTCGTGACTTAACTGGAAATGGCCGAGGAACGCCTCGTCGGCATGCAAACTGGTCATCGGAATCCTATCAACCTTTAAGCTGAGCCAGGGCGCGGTAATCCGCTCCCAGCGTGGCCTGTAGAACCTCTTTCGGATAATCGTCGGTCACCACCGCTTCGCCCATCCGGCGCAGCAGCACCAGGCGCAAGCGACCGTCGATCACTTTCTTGTCAATTGCCATGTGTTCGAGGAAATCGGCCTCGGTCATCTCTTCGGGCGGCACCACCGGCAGGCCGGCGCGCTGGAACAGGCGGATGCCGCGGTCACGCTCCTGGGCGCTGATCCAGCCCAGGCGCGCGGACATCTCCAGGGCCATGACCGTACCGGCCGCGACCGCCTCGCCATGCAACCAGACACCATAGCCCATGTGGGTCTCGACGGCGTGGCCGAAGGTATGGCCAAGGTTGAGGGTGGCGCGCACGCCGGACTCCCGCTCGTCGGCGCCGACCACGGCGGCCTTGGCCGCGCAGGAGCGTTCGATGGCATAGGTCAGCGCCTGCGGGTCGAGGTTGCGCAGCTTGTCGACGTTGTCTTCGAGCCAGGCCAGGAACGGTTCGTCGCAGATAAGCCCGTACTTGATGACTTCCGCCAGGCCGGCGGACAGCTCGCGCGCCGGCAAGGTCTTGAGCGAGGCGGTGTCGATCAGCACCACGTTCGGCTGGTAGAACGCGCCGACCATGTTCTTGCCCAGCGGGTGGTTGATCCCGGTCTTGCCGCCCACCGACGAATCGACCTGGGACAGCAGCGTGGTGGGGATCTGGATGAAGTCGACGCCGCGCTGGTAGCAGGCGGCCGCAAAGCCGGCCATGTCGCCGATCACCCCGCCGCCCAGGGCGATCACGGTGGTGCGGCGGTCATGACGGGCGGTCAGCAGACCGTCGAAGATCAGCTGCAGGGTTTCCCAGTTCTTGTGCGCCTCACCGTCGGGCAGCACCACGGAGATCACCGAATACGGCGCCAGAGTGCGGGTCAGACGCTCAAGATAGAGCGGCGCAACGGTCTCGTTGGAGATGATCGCCACTTGCCGCCCATGGATATGCGGAGCCAACAGTTCAGGCCGGTCCAACAGGCCTTCGCCAATATGAATCGGGTAGCTGCGCTCGCCCAGATCGACCTTGAGTGTCTGCATGTGTCCCCACAGTGAAGATGGCTGAATTAACGGATGCCCGCGCCCTTTGCCGGTAGACGCCGCTCGCACGCCATCCGCCACACCCCCGGCGGCATGACGGGACGCCGAGGATAGCGCATTTCGTGCGGCGCTTTAACGGGGCGGAAGCTGCTGCAGACGGTCGAGGATGTCGAGCACCACCATGCGCGGTGGCCGCTCGTCGGTTTCCACCACCAGATCGGCGATTTCCCGGTACAGCGGGTCGCGGATCGCCAGCAGGTCGCGCAGGGTCTTTTCCGGATCGGCGGTACGCAGCAACGGACGGTTGCGGTCGCGGGACGTGCGCCCGACCTGCTGCTCGACGGAGGCGTGCAGGTACACCACCCGCCCGCCCTCGTGCAGGGCCTTGCGGTTGGCGTCGCGCATGAGCTCCTCGGCGGAGCGCGAACGCACCCGCTCCATGTACTTGACCAG
>NZ_JBIVHR010000152.1:0-6519 GCF_044749305.1 Pseudomonas sp. NPDC089534
TTCGGCTGAGAGCCGCAAGCGGGCGCCACCGGTAGGCAGCATGCCGGACTCGAACGGTTCGTTTTTGCTGCGACCCCAGGCTTTTGACCCGAGGAGGCTGGATACGCCGAGCATGAAGGCGCACAGGCCGACGACACCCAGAAGGAAAATGGCAAAGCCCCAGTTGTGGGCCATGAGTCCGGTCGCTTCGGGCATGCTGGTAATCCTTAACAGAGAGCAAGGGTCTCTGAGCTTGATAAAGAAATAAGGCAGTGACGATATGTCGCAGCAATCAATCGCGCTGATTTTATGGCTAAACACCCTGCAAGTAAAATTCCTATAGCGAAATTATTTATTGGAATAAGGACATAGCGCGCCTCGAATGCCCCGCAGCCCGCGGGTTGCGGGCATTAGCCGGGATTCCGTCAATGATGTTTTGTGAGGGATGTAACGAACATAGTTCTGGCTAAATGATAATTAATATCGTTTGGAGTGGGTTTGTTACTGTTTAGCGGTGCGGCAGTTGGGAAGTTGTCTTATATCCACGTTACTGCAAGTAGCGGCGGCGCCCGTTTTAGCCGGTTTTTCCGACGCCGGCACTGCGCTGGGTCAAGGTTTGCGCAAAGAGTTTGCGGGAGTGGCGGCGCCCTGGCAGGCGCCATCGCCAGCAGGCTGGCTCCCACAGCGATTTCGGGTGGCTCCGGAATGTGAAAAGCAGGCAAAAAAACGCCCCGAACCAGTCGGGGCGTCAGTTGTGCGGCTTGGCGGTTAGGTTTCTGTACGATCCGCCAGGGCCGTTCGCTCAGGCGAGGCCGATCAGTGGAACTGCTCTTCTTCGGTCGAACCGGTCAGTGCGGTCACCGAGGAGGTGCCGCCCTGGATCACGGTGGTCATGTCGTCGAAGTAGCCGGTGCCCACTTCCTGCTGGTGAGCCACGAAGGTGTAGCCCTTGGCGGCGTCGGCGAATTCCTGCTCCTGCAGCTTCACGTAGGCGGTCATGTCGTTGCGGGCGTAGTCGTGCGCCAGGTTGAACATGCTGTGCCACATGTTGTGGATGCCGGCCAGGGTGATGAACTGGTGCTTGTAGCCCATGGCGGACAGTTCGCGCTGGAACTTGGCGATGGTCGCGTCGTCCAGGTTTTTCTTCCAGTTGAAGGAAGGCGAGCAGTTGTAGGACAGCAGTTGGTCCGGGTATTCCTTCTTGATCGCTTCGGCGAAGCGACGGGCCTCTTCCAGGTCTGGTTTAGCGGTTTCGCACCAGATCAGGTCGGCGTAAGGCGCGTAGGCCAAGCCGCGGGCGATGGCTTGGTCCAGGCCGGCGCGAACCTTGTAGAAGCCTTCCTGGGTGCGCTCGCCGGTCACGAACGGCTGGTCGTACGGGTCGCAGTCCGAAGTCAGCAGGTCGGCGGCGTTGGCGTCGGTGCGGGCCAGGATGATGGTCGGCGTACCGGCGACGTCAGCGGCCAGACGGGCAGCGACGAGCTTCTGCACGGCTTCCTGGGTCGGAACCAGTACCTTGCCGCCCATGTGGCCGCATTTCTTCACGGAAGCCAGCTGGTCTTCGAAGTGAACGCCGGCGGCGCCTGCCTCGATCATGCTCTTCATCAGCTCGTAGGCGTTCAGGACGCCGCCGAAACCGGCTTCGGCGTCAGCCACGATCGGTGCGAAGTAGTCGATGTAGCCGTCGTCGCCCGGGTTCTTGCCGGCTTTCCACTGGATCTGGTCGGCGCGGCGGAAGGCGTTGTTGATGCGCTTGACCACGGTCGGCACCGAGTCCACCGGGTACAGCGACTGGTCAGGGTACATCGATTCGGCGGAGTTGTTGTCCGCAGCCACTTGCCAGCCGGACAGGTAGATCGCCTGGATACCGGCCTTCACTTGCTGTACGGCCTGGCCGCCGGTCAGGGCGCCCATGCAGTTGACGAAATCTTTCTCAGGACGGAAGGCTGGCTTGGCACCCTGGGTCACCAGGTTCCACAGCTTCTCGGCGCCCATTTTCGCGAAGGTGTGCTCAGGTTGGACCGAGCCACGCAGACGGACGACGTCAGCAGCGGAGTAAGTGCGAGTCACGCCTTTCCAGCGCGGGTTTTCAGCCCAGTCTTTTTCAAGGGCTGCAATTTGCTGTTCGCGTGTCAGTGCCATGGAGATAAACCTCGTCGCGTCTTTATGAAAAGTTGTTCTGCGGTGGAAAATTCCTGCGCTCGCTGACCAGAAGCCTAGGCGGTCAAGTCGGGTTCGGCGGGGAAGGCGACGGGGTGAACGAGGGGCTCGAGGGGAAAGTGAGCAGGTAAAGGCGAACTGGCGGGCGCAGTCGGGGCGTCGTGGGCCTTTTCTGCGGGCTGCAGCGTGATGCCGGGTTACCTAAAAACGCTTCCGTCCCTCAGGACAACTTCGTTCCAGTCGCAACCTCGTCAAACACACCTTGTGGGCGGTACAGACACGAAGCGGTTCGCGGGGTAGGTGCGAACATCGCTTCGAAGGCCCTTGCCAGGGCCTCTGATTAGCGGGAGCGAGGCCATCATGCCTTCGCTTTTTTGGCCCGTCAAACGTTTTGTAGTGCTTTTTTTATAGCACTACATCTTTCGTCTAATACGACCGGACAGTCAGTTTTCGGGGCTTCAGTCCAGGCTGTCGACTTTCACCCGCAAGGTCATGTCATCCCGGCCTTGAGTCGAGTAGCTGCGGGTCAGGCCCTGTTTGTCGGCCTGGGTCTGGCGATTCACGCCGGCGAGGGTGATCCATTCCCCGAGGCGTCCGGTGACGGATGTGTCGGTGCTTTGCACGTTCACTACATCGGGACGTTCCTGGCTCATGCGGTCACGGTTGGTACTGATCGCCAGGTGAACGATGTCGCCGGTGACGCTGGCGGTGACGTAGAAACCCTGGGTGACGTTGCGGTACTGGGTCTGGCTGCTGTAGCCACCCCAGGAGTCGCTCTGGCTGCTGGTGATCGGCACGCTCTGGCCGACCTGGATCAGCGCCGGCATGCCTTCGCTGGCCTGCACCTGCTGGACGCCGCCGTCGCGGCTGGCGGTGCTGCGGCTGATGATGCGGGTCTGGTTCGGTTGGGCGCCGTTGACCGAATAGCCTTCGTCGCCGCGACCGTTGTTCTCGTTGGTGTCGACGGTGATCAGCAGGCGTTTGGGGGCGGTGTCGAGCTGTGTCAGCAGATCCTTGAGTTCCTGGATCTTGCCGGGTTCGGCCTTGACGATCAGTTGGTTGCCGTAGGCGCTGACCTGGCCGTCCTTGCCCATGAAGTCCTGCGCCATGGGCAGCATGTCGGCGCTGGTGCGGTACTTGAGGGGCACGATTTCTGTGGCTGCCATCGCCGACAGGCTGCAGCCGAGCAGCAGGGTGGCGAGCAGGGTGCGTAGGGACATGTCCGTTATCTCCGCTTTCGAAAGGCTTGATATTGCCACTTTGTCGGCCCGGGGTGGGGCAAGTTGAATCCCGGGCGGCAAAACGCCCCGGCATCGGCAGATGGCGGGGCGTTCGCGGGGTGTGGCGAGGGAGCTTGCTCCCGCTGGGGCGCAAAGCGCCCCCAAAAGGCGGGTCTGCTGCGCAGCCCAGCGGGAGCAAGCTCCCTCGCCACAGGGCTCAGGCCGAATGGCGGACCATGTCGACATGGGGAATCCCGGCCTCGAGAAACTCCTCGCTGACCAGGTTGAACCCCAGACGCTCATAGAACGGCGTCGCCTGTACCTGGGCGCTGAGCATCTGCTGCTTGAGCCCACGCGCTTCGGCTTCGGCGATCACCGCCTGCATCAGCGCATCGCCGACCTTCAGGCCGCGCCAGTCCTTGAGCACCGAGACCCGGCCGATGTGCCCGTCGGGCAGCAGGCGGGCGGTGCCGATGGGGAAGTCGCCTTCGAAGGCCAGGAAATGCACGGCGGTGGCGTCGTCGGCATCCCACTCCAGCTCGGGCGGCACCGATTGCTCGGCGATGAACACGGTTTCGCGGATGCGCCGGATCTCGGCGTTGTCCTTTTGCCAGTCTGCGACACGCACGCGAATCTTATTCATCGTCGGCGAACCCCAGGCTGCCTTGCTTGACCAGTTCGTAGAGCAGGCCGCGGCCGTCCTCGTCATCCATCCATTCGCCGAGGTTGTCGATGTGCAGCGCGTCGGCGGCGCAGATCATCTTCAGCAGCTCGCGCAGCTTGCCCGGCAGGTAGCGGCTCTGGCCGCTGGCGAACAGCAGCAGGTCGTCATCGACTTCGGACCAGGCCAGGCGGGCGCTCGGGTTGCGGATCAGCACCGCGCCGTCCTCCAGGGCGCCGAGGAAGTCGTCTTCCGCGACTTCTTCAAGGCCCACCACCAGTTCCGGGTAGCGCGGCTCGGTCATGTACTGGCCGAACCAGGTCAGCAGCAGGCGTTCGTCACCCATGTGTTCGGCGAGCAGGGCCTTGAGGCGGTCGAGCGCGTCGTGCTGGATCTGGTGCGGGTCGCTGACCGGCTTGGCGTCGGCGTCGGTGTAGCGCTCTTCGTCCGGCAGGAACTGGCTCAGGAAGTCGGTGAAGTGGGTCAGCACTTCGGCGGCGCTCGGGGCGCGGAAACCGACCGAGTAGGTCATGCAGTCATCGACGGCGACGCCGCAATGGGCCAGGCGCGGCGGCAGGTAGAGCATGTCGCCCGGTTCCAGCACCCACTCGTCGCTCTGTTCGAATTCGGCGAGGATGCGCAGGTCCGCATGCTGCAGCAGCGGGCTCTCGGAGTCGCACATCTGGCCGATCTTCCAGTTGCGCTTGCCGTGGCCCTGCAGCAGGAACACGTCGTAGTTGTCGAAGTGCGGGCCGACGCTGCCGCCCGGGGCCGCGAAGCTGATCATCACGTCGTCGACGCGCCAGCTCGGCAGGAAGCGGAAGTTCTCCAGCAGTTCGCTGACTTCCGGCACGAACTGATCGACCGCCTGCACCAGCAAGGTCCACTCGCGCTCCGGCAGCTTGGCGAACTCGTCTTCGGCGAACGGGCCGCGACGCAGCTCCCACGGGCGCTCGCCGTGCTCGATGACCAGGCGCGATTCGACTTCTTCTTCGAGGGCCAGGCCGGCCAGTTCGTCAGGGTCGATCGGGCTTTCGAAGTCAGGCATCGCCTGACGGATCAGCAGCGGTTTTTTCTGCCAGTAGTCGCGCATGAACTCGCGCGCCGTGAGGCCGCCCAGAAGTTGAAGAGGAGTATCTGGATTCATATGTAACCTATTGAAAAAAAGCACTTTTCAGACGGGAATAAAAACGCCCGGCGCGGCCGGGCGTCTCAAACGGTTCAAGCGGTCGATCAGATGCGCTTGGCTTGCGCCACGGCGTTGCCGATGTAGCTGGCCGGCGTCAGTCGCTTGAGCTCGGCCTTCGCTTCGGCCGGCATGTCGAGGCCGTCGATGAAGGTCTGCAGCGCTTCGGGGCTGATGCCCTTGCCGCGGGTCAGTTCCTTCAGCTTTTCGTACGGGTTCTCGATGTTGTAGCGGCGCATCACGGTCTGGACCGGTTCGGCCAGCACTTCCCAGCAGGCGTCCAGGTCTTCGGCGATCTTCTGTGCGTTCAGTTCCAGCTTGCTGATGCCTTTGAGGCTCGCTTCGTACGCGATCACGCTGTGGGCGAAGCCCACGCCGAGGTTGCGCAGCACGGTGGAGTCGGTCAGGTCGCGCTGCCAGCGGGAGATCGGCAGTTTGCTCGCCAGGTGCTGGAACAGCGCGTTGGCGATGCCCAGGTTGCCTTCGGAGTTTTCGAAGTCGATCGGGTTGACCTTGTGCGGCATGGTCGACGAACCGATTTCGCCGGCGATGTGCGCTGCTTGAAGTAACCCAGGGAGATGTAGCCCCAGATGTCACGGTCGAAGTCGATCAGGATGGTGTTGAAGCGCGCAATGGCGTCGAACAGCTCGGCGATGTAGTCGTGCGGCTCGATCTGCGTGGTGTACGGGTTGAAGGCCAGGCCCAGCTCGTCTTCGATGAAGGCGCGGGCGTTGGCTTCCCAGTCGATTTGCGGGTAGGCCGACAGGTGGGCGTTGTAGTTGCCCACGGCGCCGTTGATCTTGCCCAGCAGCGGAACGGCGGCCACTTGAGCGATCTGGCGCTCCAGGCGGTAGACCACGTTCGCCAGCTCTTTGCCCAGGGTGGTCGGCGAGGCCGGCTGACCGTGGGTGCGCGACAGCATCGGCACGTCGGCGAAGCGCTGGGCCAGTTCGCGGATGGCGTTGGCGGTCTGGCGCATCAGCGGCAGCATCACGTCGTCACGGCCTTCGCGCAGCATCAGGGCGTGGGACAGGTTGTTGATGTCTTCGCTGGTGCAGGCGAAATGGATGAATTCGCTGACCTTGGCCAGCTCCGGCAGCTTGGCCGCCTGCTCCTTGAGCAGGTATTCGATCGCCTTGACGTCGTGGTTGGTGGTGCGTTCGATCTCTTTGACGCGCTCGGCGTGCTCCAGCGAGAAGTTTTCCGCCAGTTCGTTCAGAACGGCGTTGGTCTCGGCGGAGAAGGCCGGCACTTCCGGGATGCCGGCGTGGGCGGCCAGGCGCTGGAGCCAGCGCACTTCGACCAGGACGCGG
>NZ_JBIVHR010000152.1:6527-8133 GCF_044749305.1 Pseudomonas sp. NPDC089534
TTAGGGGCCTTCTAGAGGGGAAACCGCAGTGAGCGAAGAGAGCTGCATGGGGTGTTCTCGGACAGTCGGGCAACGAAATGGGGCGCGTATCATACATGAAAAAGTCCGCCGATCCGTCACCAACTGACCGGCGTATTACGCGTTACGGACTACAAAGCAATTGTCGCGGGTCGGTTCACTCGCTGCGCATCAGCGGATACAGCTCTTTGAGCAGCTTGCGGCGGCTGATCACCAGTTGCCAGCGATGGCCGCCGAGCTGGCGCCAGAGGCGCGCAGAACGGATGCCGGCCAGCAGCAGGGCGCGGATCTTCGACGCGTTGCTCGGCTGCTGCAGGTTGCGCATGTCGCCGTGCACCTGGATCCGTTGGCGCAGGGTGCTCAAGGTGTCCTGGTACAGCGCGCCGCACGCGGCGATCACATTTTCGTGGGCCGGGCCGAAATGCTCGACCTGGGACTGGATCTGCGGCAGGCGCTTGCCGATGGTGTCGAGCATGTCGTCGCGCTTGGCCAGTTGCCGCTCCAGGCCCAGCATCGACAGGGCGTAGCGCAACGGTTCGCGCTGCAGGGTGCTCGGGTCACGTTCGAGGGCGCCGATCAGCGCGCGGTAACCGTCGCGCAGGTTGATGTCGTCGCCGCCGTAGACGTCCAGCGTGTCCTTGGGGTCGCGCACCAGCAGGCTGCCGAGCATGCAGGTCAGGCCGGCCTCGTTGGTCTGGCCGGTCTTGGCGATCCGGTCGACCAGCACGGCGGCGAGAAACACGCCGCCCAATGCCGTCAGTTGTTCCTGGGTCGGGCTCATGCCTGGCCGCTCCACGGCTCGGCGACTTCGATCACGCCGCCGCCGAGGCAGACCTCGCCGTCGTAGAACACCACCGACTGGCCCGGCGTGACGGCGCGCTGCGGCTCGTCGAACACGGCGCGGTAGCCGGTGGCGGTCTGCTCGAGGGTGCAGGCCTGGTCGTTCTGGCGGTAACGCACCTTGGCGGTGAGGCGGCGCGGCTGGCTCAGGTCGACCGGGTTGACCCAATAGATCTCGGAGGCGAGCAGGGCGCCGGAGAACAGCCATGGATGGTTGTTGCCCTGGCCGACGATCAGTTCGTTGTGCTCCAGGTCCTTGCGCAGCACGTACCACGGCTCGTCGCCGGCGTCCTTCAGGCCGCCGATGCCCAGGCCCTGGCGCTGGCCGATGGTGTGGTACATCAGGCCATGGTGACGGCCGATGACTTCGCCTTCGGTGGTCTTGATCTCGCCCGGCTGCGCCGGCAGGTACTGCTTGAGGAAATCGCTGAAGCGGCGTTCGCCGATGAAGCAGATCCCGGTGGAGTCCTTCTTCTTGGCGGTGGCCAGTTCGTACTTCTCCGCGATGGCGCGCACTTCGGGCTTTTCCAGTTCGCCGACCGGGAACAGGGTCTTGGCGATCTGTTCGCCGCCGACGGCGTGCAGGAAGTAGCTTTGGTCCTTGTTCGGATCCAGGCCCTTGAGCAGCTCGGTGCGGCCGTCGATGTCGCGGCGGCGCACGTAGTGGCCGGTGGCGATCAGATCGGCGCCCAGTGTCGACCACGCCGTGCAGAGCGTCGTCGGGGTAACCGTCGACCGTGATGCGCAC
>NZ_JBIVHR010000153.1:0-8028 GCF_044749305.1 Pseudomonas sp. NPDC089534
ACACAGTTCGGCGGTGTTCGCAGAATTGGCAGACCACCGCAAAACCTGTGGGAGCTGGCTTGCCAGCGATGAGGCCGGCACTGCCGACACCCTCATCACCTGCCCCACCGCGTCCTTGCCGCGCACTGCCCCCACCGCCCCCAACCTTGGGGACTGTCGCCCTGCCCGCCGTACCCCGCCACCCTTTCCCACCCACCCTCAAAGGCCCGTGGCACGGGGCTTTGCGGCTGTGTGGCCGTGCATTGGTATGGAAGTTGTAGAGGCCCCTGCAACTGACCCACCCCACGGGGCAGGCATTTCGATAGAGGGATTAACTCATGCACCCTTTACTGTCCAAAACCGCGACCGTGCTGGTCGTGAGCGCATTGGCCCAGGGCATCGCCCAGGCCGCTCTGTTCGCTGTCGACCCCGGCCCCTACGCACCGGCCAACGGCAATTTCGCCGCCTGGTACCAGGACACCCACGGGCGCACCCTGGATCTGTGCCTGTCCAAAGCGCTCAGCTCCCGCGTGCCGAGCGTGCCCGGCACGCCGTCGTACATGTGCTCGCTGCTGCCGGCGCCGGGCATCTTCGACGACGCGCAGCCCCTGTCCTTCCCCACCAACTTCCCCGATGAAGCCTTCTGGTTCACCGCTGACGGGAGCATCGTCGATGCCGCACGGGGCATCGACCTGACCTACGTCTCGGCCATCGAGGCCGCCTTCGGCGGTGGCGATCCGGCGGAAGGCGACCAGATCAGCTTCGCCCGCATCCGCATCCGGGTCGACGTGCCCACCGCCGGCACCTACGTGATCACCCACCCCTACGGCGTGGACGTGTTCAACGTCGACACCCCCGGCAGGCGTGCGATCAACATGACCCGCGACATCGGCATCGGCTCGCCGAAGACTTACGACGGCGCACTCAAGGGCGACGTCGGCCCGTTCCTGCGCAGCGTCAACGGGCCCTACACCGAGACCAACCCGGTGACCGGCGCCGCCGAGCAGTTCATCGGCGACCCGAACCTGGAAGAGGCCGTCACCGGCAGCCCGTTCAACACCAACTTCATCCGCATCGAAGGGCCCGGCGGGATCGACCTGCGCACCACCACGTTCGCCATTTCCGGCAAGCTGTCCACGGTGGTCCGCCCGACGCCGCTGATCACCCAGCGCAGCACCTACTCGCGCACCCCCGGCGCCAGCGCCCCGGTGGCCCAGCAGGACGTGTTCGTCCAGGCCCCGCCCGCGCCCGCCACCGTCGCCGTCACCAGCAGCACCCCGGTGCTCAACCTCAAGGAGGCCGACAGCACCGGCAGCTGGTACGCGCAGTCAGCGGCCAACCCGACCTTGCCGACCACCCTGCAAGTGACCGCCGACAACCACCTGGCCATCGCCAGCAGCACCCCGACCACCCTGCCCATGGCCCTGACGGACCTGGTGGTGATCCAGCGCGCCGAATACAGCCTGAGCTCCGGGCAACTGACCCTCGTGGCCTCGACCAGCGACGAGACCTCGCCGCCGGTGCTCACCGCCAGCACCGCCAGCACCGCCGGCGGCGCCGCCATCGGTGCCCTGGGCGGCGACGGCGCGGTGAAATCCCTGACCACCGGGATCTCGCCGATTCCGCCGGCCAAGGTTCGGGTGACGTCGTCCAACGGCGGCAGCGACACCGAAGAAGTGGTCATCGTGCAATGAACGCTCACATGCCCAGATCCGCATCAGGAGGCATCATGAACAAGTGGCCACGCTTCGCGCTCAACGCGCTCGGGCTGACAATCTCGCTGTCGGGCAGTGCGTTCGCGCAACTCGCCGCCGTCGATCCCGGCCCCTACACCTTCGCCACCGGGAAATTCCCGATGTGGTACCAGGACAACAACCTGCTGTCGATGGAACTGTGCCAGTCCCGGGCCGCCAGTTCGCGGGTGCCGGCCAGCGTGCCGCCGGCCTACATGTGCACCCTGCTGCCGGAGCCGGGCATCTTCGACGACACCCAGCCCATGGTGTTCCCCGACAACTGGCCGCCGGAAGCCTTCTGGTTCCTGGCCGAGACCAACATCGCCAACAACGGCGCCGGCTACGGCATGGACGCCTACGTGGCCGGGATCGAGGCGGCGTTCGCCTCGGAGAACCCCGTCGACGGCGATCAGCAAAGCTTCGCGCGGATCCGCATCCGGGTGAACGTGCCCGTCGCCGGCACCTACACCATCACCCACCCCTACGGCGTGGAGACAGTCAACGTCACCGCACCGGGACGGCGGGCGATCAACATCACCAAAGACGTCGGCATCGGCGCGCCGGGCGACTTCAGCGGTGCGCTCAACGGCGCCATCGGTCCGTTCCTGCGCAGCGTCAACGGCCCGTACACCGAAGTGAACCCGGACACCGGCAGCATCGAGACCTTCGTCGGCGACCCGAACCTCACCGAAGCGGTGACCGGCAGCCCGTTCAACACCAACTTCGTGCGCATCACGGGACCTGCCGGAACCATCCAGACCAACCTGTTCACCGTGGCGGGCAAGGTGCTGGACAACCGTCAGCAGACCCACGTCGCCATCGACCGCGCCACCTACCGCCGCACCTCGGCGGGCACGCGCGCCGAGGTGTTCGCCAAGGCCGACGCCAGCTCGACCCTGTGCTTTCGCGAAAGCGTGGCGCTGGTGCCGGGCACCCCGCCGTCGCCGTGCCAGACCAACCTGCTGGGCGACAACAACGGGCTGTTCTTCGGCCAGCGCCTGGGCACCGGCACCCTGCCGTCGGTGGTCGTCGTGACCGCCACCAACCCGACCGGCACCACCCGGCCGACGGCGGTGTCGAGCAAGCTCACCGACGTGGTGAAGATCCAGACCGCGCGCTACAGCTGGGCCAACCACAGCCTGCTGATCGAGGCCACGTCCTCCGATGAGGTGGCCGTGCCGGACATGGTCGCCCAGGGTTACGGCCGCCTGTCCAAGACCGGCACCCTGCAGCGCATCACCGTGGCCGACCTGACCCAGCCGCCGGCCACCGTGACGGTGAAATCCGCCGCCGGCGGCAGCGACACCGAGCCGGTCGTGGTGGTCGGCAGCGCACCGGACACCGGAGAAAACCAGGCGCCGCTGTCGGTCGCCGACACCGGCAGCACCAGCTTCGGCGTGCCCATCACCCTCAGCCTGCTGACCAACGACAGCGACCCGGACGGCAACGTGCCGCTGACCATCACCGCACTGACCCAACCGGCCGCCGGCCAAGGCACCGTCACCCTGAACGGCACCACCTCGGTGGTGTACACGCCGCCGGCGGTGGTCAACGCGCCGCTGACCGCCACCTTCACCTACAAGGCCCAGGACAGCAAAGGCCTGGCCTCGGTGAACCCGGCCACCGTGACCGTCAGCGTGGCACCGAACCGGCCGCCGACCGCCGTCGCCGACAGCGTCGCCACCTTGGGCGTGGCGATCCCGATCAACGTGCTGGCCAACGACACCGATCCGGAAGGCAACGTGCCGCTGGGCGTCGCCAGCCTGACCCAGCCACCGGCCGGGCGCGGCACCGTCAGCACCGACGGCACCGTGATCACCTACACCCCGCCGGCCACCGTGACCACGGCCTTCACCACGACCTTCACCTACATCGCCCGGGACAGCTTCGGCGCCCAGTCGACAGCGGCGACGGTCACCGTGCAGGTGTCGCCACGGCCGGCCGCGGAGACCTTCACCATCACCACCTCGACGGTGCAGGCGCGCTCCGGAAACCGCTTCAACTGGGACTTCGCCGGCACCTCGTCGGTGACCACCGGCAACACCATCACCGTGCAGGTCACCACCCCGACCGGGCTGGTCACCCTCGGCACGACGACGGTGCCGGTCACCGGTCGCTGGCGGCTGACGCTCAACAACACGAACGTGGTGCCGTCGGCCAACCCGACCGCCACCATCCGCTCGTCCCAGGGCACCGTGCGCACGGTGTCGGTGACCACGCTGTAGGCCTTCGCCCCATCCGCCTCCGGGTGGATGGGGCAAGCCCCCGGATCGCCTGAACGACACAGGACAACGCCATGAACACGCCGACCGCCGCCCTGCTGTGCCTGCTCGCCCTGTGCGGCGGTGCGGGCGCGCGCGCCGACGACCTGATGGACAACGATGACCTGGCCCCTTCGGCCGACCTCGGCGAACTGCCCCCGCCCGTGGGCCAGCAAGCGCTGATCGACCAGAACGGCCAGGCCAACATTGCCCTGCTCTCGCAGAACGGTCAGTCGCTGCTGGGGCGGATCGTGCAGTCGGGCAGCAACCAGGAGGCGTACATCCTGCAACAGGGCAGCGACCTGATGGCGCAGATCACCCAGAACGGTTCCGGCAACGCCGCCTCGATCACCCAGGCCGGCAGCCACAACCGCGCGCAGATTTCGCAGAACGGCAACAACAACGACGCCAGCATCGAGCAGGCCGGCACGGGGCTGCAAAGCGCCGTGACCCAGTCGGGCAACGGCATGAGCGTCTCGGTCAAGCAATACCGCTAAAGCACTGCAATCATCGGAGAGTTCATCATGTTCAAATTGACGCCCCTCACCGCCGCCATCCTGGTCATGATCAGTGCCCAGGCCATGGCCGACGACAGCCTTTCCACCCAAAGCCAGGCCGGCACCGCCAACATCGCCGATGTGAAGCAGACCCAGGCGCCGTTCAGCACCGCCACCCAGACCCAGCTCGGCGAGGGCAACAACGCCGCCGCCGTGCAGGACCACGCCACCAGCACCATCACCCAGGACGCGGTCGGCGACTACAACGCCGGCTACGCCGAACAGCTCTACGAAGACAACGGCACCATCACCCAGCAACAGGTCGGCGCCTTCAACACCGCCCACGCCAGCCAGTCCCTGGGCTTCGGTTCGCCCAACACGGCGCTGCAGCAACAGCAAGGCAGCGGCAACTTCTCGTTCATCTACCAGGACTCGCAGAACGGCAGCGAAGGCAAGACCTTCCAGTACGGCGACAGCAACGAAGCCAACATCGAGCAACTGTATGAAGGCAGCGGCAACAGCTCGGTGATCACCCAGTACGGCACCGCCAACTACGGCACCGCCGAGCAGGTCACCCACAACGGCGGCACGATCGGCATCAACCAGGCCGGCGACTCCAACTACGCCTACGGCGACCAGCGCAACGGCACCGGCGGCACCATCACCATCAACCAGTTCGGCACCCTCAACGGCACCGAAATCTGGCAGGACTCGCAACTGGCGAGCCAGGCCACCGTCAACCAGTACGGCGACGGCAACGAAACCGTGGTGGACCAAAGCTACGGCGAAAACAACACCGCCGCCGTCACCCAGGTCGGCAACCTGAACGCCATCTACGCCGACCAGTTCGAGTCGGTCAACTCGACGCTGGCGCTGTACCAGGTGGGCAACGGCAACGTCCACTTCACCTACCAGAACGGCGACGGCCATGTGCTCAACGCCACCTCGGTGGGCAACGACAACAAGGTCTACGCCAGCAACTGGAAAGGCCCGCAGCACGGCGGCCAATTCGGCAGCAGCCAGCGCGCCACGGTCACCCAGGCCGGCAACGGCAACATCGCCAGCTTCACCCAGGACGGCGTCGGCCACACCATGACCACCCACCAGACCGGCACCGGCAACAAGACCACCGTCAGCCAGGCCGAGTCCTACAACGAGCTGTACTTCGACCAGAACGGCAGCGACAACATCCTCATCGCCGACCAACGCGGCAGCACCAACCTGATCCAGGGCTCGTCGAACGGCTCGGGCAACAGCGCCGAGTTCGACCAGTCCGGCTCCGGCAACCAGGCCTACACCGCGCAGCTCTACGGCAGCGACAACCAGATCAGCGTGAAACAGGCCGACACGATGAACGTGGCGTACGTGACCCAAGGCGGCACCGGCAACATCGCCACCGTGGACCAGAGCGGGATGACCCAGACGGCGAACATCCAGCAGTTCGGGTCGGCGAACCAGGCGACGGTGTTGCAGCAGTAAGGGTTGGGCGTAATAAAAGCCGCGATTGCGTTGTGCGATCGCGGCTCTCACAAAAGTGATCGTACCGACACCAGGTGAAGTGAAAGAGGCGCGTGCTTGCCATCCGAATCAACTCCCTGAGCGTGGCGCACGCAGTGGGCTATCCGTCGTCAGACTGTCGGCCCAGACGTGTACGACCTGATGATCGATAACACGTCCGGCGTCCACATCCGCCAGCGCTTCAAGCGTCAGGCGCTCCTCCATCAAATCAATTTTTTTGGCCAGTTCCAGTTGAACATGGGCGGCCATGGCATGAGTCTGTTCTGATTTGGCCATTCTGCTTTACCCGAAGTTTTCCAATCCCGATTTCTGAATTCAGCGGCAGATACAGGCTAGGGCCCGGCCTTCCGAGGGACAACCTGAAAACCTTGTGGGAAGGATCCGCGAATCCGCAACATCCTTTAAACAATCCAGAACTGAAATGCAGTCTGACAGTGGATGCCTCGGCCGAGGACTGGTCGGCTTTCAGGCCGTCATCGCCAGCAGGCTGGCTCCTACAGAAGAATGGTGGATTCGAGAAAAATGCGGATTTTTCCGACCGAATTTGCAGGTTGTCCCTCGGAAGTGCGCCGTCCAGGATCGGCAGGCATCCACCTGAACCTCACGGAGCGTTTCCCCCATGCAACTCATCCCGTCAGCGACGACAGCGTGCCCTTTACCGAATAGACTGCCGGGCATTGCGCCCGGAGGCCCCATGACCGACCCGAACCTCATCGACCCGCTGTGCCCAGTCGTTTCAGACCTTGAGCCCGAAGAGCAGGCGGCCAGTTATGACCGGTGGTTCAGGGCCAAGGTCCAAGCCTCCCTCGATGACCCTCGCCCGAGCATTGCCCACGATCAGGTGATGGCCGAAATGCAGGCCCTGATGGAAGCGAAGCGCAAAACCCACGATGCAGATTGAGTGGCAGCCTGAAGCACGGGCTGAACTCCTGCAGATTCTGAACACATCAGCGACCGGCACCACGCAGCGGCCATGAAGCTCTTCAAGGGCATTGAAGCCGCTACCTCCAAATTGACTGTGCATCCCTGTCTCTATCGATCAGGTCGGGTTGCCGGCACACGGGAAATCGTTGTGCACCCCAACTATCTGGTCATCTATCAAGTGGCGGATCACGTGCGAGTCTTGAGCGTCTTGCATGCGCGTCAGGAATATCCCTGACACCGCCACAGGGGATCTTGCTCACCTTGCTGTCAGGTCAACGCATTCAGGTCTTAGGCTCGACGTTATCCAGCGCCTGCCCCACCGCCACCTCACTCAACATCACCAGTTGCGCGATGCCCAGTGCGGTGCGGCGGTGGCCGTTGTCCAGGGTGGCGGCGAAGTTGTGGAGCATCTCCGAGGCCGAGCCCAGGTTCTCGCTGGCGTTGGCCAGCAGGGATTCGGTGTCGTAGACCGGGTTGGGGAGGTACATGGGATCCGCGTCGCTGGGGGCGGCCATGATCCGGGCGGCCGGGTTGAGGTAGTGGTCGAGAGCGCGTTCGGCGGCTTCGTGGAGTTTGCGCGAATCGATGGATTCGTAGGGGGATGCGGGGTCGGTTGTGGTGTTGACCGGAGGGTTGGGTGTGGGTTTGAACATGGCGTCTTACTCTGTTTGATGAGTCGGAGCTGGCCCATTCGGTTTCCGGACGAAGGGGTGGCAGCTGTACGCAGGTTGGAAACCCGGGAAACAGAGAAACCCGGACGACCCGAAGGCCCCCCACGCACAGCCGCCATAACAGAGTGCACACCCAAAAGGTGCGCAAGCATACGTCATGAAAGGCGACCGCTGCGTACTGTTTTACCCGGGGTTTCCAATCCCGATCGCTGAACTCAGCGACAGACACAGGCTAGGGCCCGGCCTTCCGAGGGACAACCTGAAAACCTTGTGGGAAGGATCCGTAAATCTGCAACATTCTTTAAACATTCCAGAACTGAAATGCAGTCTGACCATGGGTGCATCAGCCAAGGACTGGTCGGCATTCAGGCCGCCATCGCCAGCAGGCTAGCTCCCACAAGGGTCGGGTGCAGTCAGGTAGAGGTGGATCGGCTGTCAGGCCGTC
>NZ_JBIVHR010000154.1:0-7922 GCF_044749305.1 Pseudomonas sp. NPDC089534
GTGTTTACTGGCTTCTTGGTGGCCGACATGGTTTACCTCCTGGCTGACGTGAGTGCGGCTCATACTAGACCTCTGCTGCTACCGCCGCTAGGGCATGTTGACAGTATCGAAAGCGCTCGGTTGCAGCGCTGCGAAAAACTTCTGCGCGCGGACAAAAGCAGTTCACCGTTGCAGGTGCCCGCACTGGCATAATCCACCGCAATTCAGGATGGAGAGTGCTCATGCCGCGCTACCTTTTTTTATCCCTCTGCCTGGTTTTTTCCGTCGCCCAGGCCGACGAGAAAACCACCGCGAACGAGGCCCACGACCTGGCCTACAGCCTGGGCGCCAGCCTCGGCGAACGGCTGCGTCAGGAGGTGCCGCAACTGCAGCTTCAGGCGTTGATCGAAGGCTTGCAGCAGGCCTATCAGGGCAAGCCGCTGGCCTTGAGCGAAGCGCGGATCGAACAGATCCTGGCCGACCATGAGTCCCGCACCGCCGAGCAGGCATCGCTGCCCTCAAGCGAGGCCGCGATGGAAACGGAACAGCGTTTCCTCACCGCCGAAAAAGCCAAGCCAGGCGTGAAGGAGCTGGCCGACGGCATCCTGATGACCGAGCTCGCGCCCGGCACCGGCGCCAAGGCCGGCCCCGACGGCAAGGTGCAGGTGCTGTACGTGGGTCGTCTGCCGGACGGCACCGTGTTCGACCAGAACAGCCAGCCGCAATGGTTCAACCTCGACAGCGTGATCGCCGGCTGGCGGACCGCGCTGCAGAACATGCCGGTGGGGGCGAAGTGGCGGCTGGTGATTCCATCCGACCAGGCTTATGGCGCGGACGGTGCCGGTGACCTGATCGCACCGTTCACGCCGCTGGTGTTCGAAGTGGAACTGAAGGGCGCGACCGGCTGATCGCGCAAACGAAAAACGGTGCGCCTTGGCGCACCGTTCCTTTGTCGGGCATGAGGCCTCAGGCCTGAACCGTGTCTTCCTGCTTGTGCGCGGTGTGCAGCACTTCGATCAGGCAGTCTTCCAGCTCGAAGCGCTCGCGCAACAGACCGCCAAGTTTTTGCAGCGCCTCGGCGAACCGCTCCGGGTCATTGCACTCACCCTTGTGGCAATGGTCATTGAAGGCCACCGCATGCTGCGTGATCTCATCGATGCGCGGCTCGATCTGATCCGCCAATTCCAGCCCGCCTTCGTCATCGAACGCCTTGGCTTCGTTGGTCAACTGTTCACGCACTTCGAAGTGCCAGGCGGATACGTAATCGACGAGGATCTGGCAGAACCGGCCGTTCTTCGACTTGTCGGCGAACGCAGGCTTGGCATCACGCAGTGTACGGAACGCAGTCACCAGTTCCTCACGCTCCTGAAGCCAGCGGTCGATCAGTTGATGAACTCCACCCCAACGTTCCTGAGCACTCTGACAACTTTCGAGCATGGCGATCTCTCTTCCCTTGTGGGTCACTGCTCTACACCCGCGCCCCTCTTGTGAAATCGGATTCGGGGGCTGCCGGGCAGAGCGTCATTGAGCAACTGAATTGCAATGACACGTGCGGGCCAGATTATTCCCGCACGCCGGAGGCTTCAAGGTACGCAGACGACAAAGTTCATACAAGCGTTTAATCCCTGATCAACAGCCGGTGCGACGCTTCGCCGCCGAAAGGGCGCTGCACGGCGTTCCAGACCAGACGCAACAACTGGTAAACGGCAAGGATCGACATCGCGAGGAAAAACAGCAGGCTCCACTCCGGGATGCTCAGGTCGAACAGCGTCCAGGAGATCTCGGCGCAGTCGCCGTGTTCGTTGAACATGCCCGACAACGCGCACATCCATGACAGCGGCGTCTCGGGGGCCGGTATGCAGTTCGCCAACTGGTGCAGCGGGTCGCTCTGCCACAGCACCTGGCGCCAGGCTGCGGTCATGCCCCCGGCACTGGCGGCCAACGCCGACACCCAGTAGAGCGAAAGGCCGATCCGGCGCGGCCCGTGCACCGCCGCCACTCCGCAGCAGACAAACAACGCACTCAGGAACAGGCGCTGCACCAGGCAGAGATTGCAGGGCGTCAGGCCGACCGTGTATTCGAGGTAGTAGGAAGCCCCCAGGGCCAGAGCCCCCGCCATGAAAGCCATGAAAAACAGGGAGCGTGAGCAGGTCAACGACATGGCTTATCCGCAACAGTAAAGACAGGCAGTTACGGTAGAGGAAAGCGCGCCGGCCTTTCAAGGCGGGGCACCGGCGACACTTCACCAGAGGTGTAGGGAAATCCCGACAGATGCGAGAGGATAAGATGTAGTCCCTTGTAGGACTCTGCCTAAGACCAGGGTCGGCAGTAACTTTTCCGGCATCGGACGTTAACGGGGAGCACGCTCCCCGTCATTCAAGCCCGGGCCGGGACAGGCAGCGGCGCGGCCAGCAGGCGGTCGTCCAGCAACCCCAGCCCTTCCTGAAACAACTGGTTGCTGCGCTCGGTATCGCCGAGGCGGGCAAGCAGGCGGGCAAGCTCGGCGCAGGCCTCCGGGTTGCGCTGCGTGTGCAGGCTGCTTTCCAGATAGTCCCGGGCCTTGCCCCACAGGCTGGCTTGCAGACACAGGCGCCCCAGCGTCAACAACAGGCTCGGGTCGGCCGGGTGTTCCTTGAGCCACCCCTCGGCCGTCTGCAGCTGACGCACCGGATCACTGCCGCGCACCAGCCCGTACAGACGGGCCAGGTGACTGTCGTACTTGCGCTTGAGGGCGTTGCGCAGCACCTCCTCCGCCTCGACCTGCGCGCCCAGCTGACGCAGTTGCTCGGCATAGGCCAACACCAGCGCAGGCTCCTGCCGCTGGGCGGACGTGAGCTGCTGCCAGGCGCGTTCGAGGGATTGCTGACCGACCGTGCCGTCCTCTTCCCGCTGGGCCGCCAGCGACAGGTTCTGGCCCCAGGCGCGGCGCTCCAGCTCCGTCAGTTCGGCCGGCGGCAGGACCTTGTCCTTGCGCAGTTCAGGCAGCAGCCTGATCACCGCCGACCATTCGCCGCGCTGCTGGTGCAGCCGCTGCAACTGGCGCAGGGTCTGGGCGTTGCGGGGGTGACGTTCGTGCATGGCCTGCAACGTTTCCAGGGCACCGTCGGTGTCACCGCGGTCTGTCTGCAGCTGCGCGTGATTCAAGGCGATCGCCAGTTCGGCCTGGGGCTGACGCTCCAGCGCGCGTTCCAGCAGGCGGTCGCATTCTTCGTAGTTGCCCTGTTCGTTGGCGGCGCGCGCCGCCCCGAGGTAATACAGCAGCGGCTGGCGCTCGGCTTCGGCGGCCCGGTACAGATGGCGCTGAGCGCTGGCCCAGCGGCCCTCGGCCAGATCCAGTTGCCCGTGCTCGATCGCCACCTGCACGCGCCGGCTGCGGTTGCGCCGCGACCACGGGTTGACCACCCCGCCGGACGTCAGCACCACCTCGACCAGCGCCTTGACGCCCCAGGCCAGCAGCCACAGCACCGCCACCACCGCCAAGGTCGCCCACAGGCTCGATTCGTAGCGGAAGCCCTTGTACGCGACCAGCACGTAACCGGAATGCTGGGCGATCGCCAGGCCCAGCGCCGCCGTCACGGCGATGACCAGAAACACGAGCACGTACAGGCGCTTCATGGCGTGGCCTCCTGCGCCGTGCCGGCGGCCGGCTTGGCGAACGGTTTGACCGAGTCTTCGGCATTGACGTTGCGCCGCTCGAGATAGGCCTGCACCGCACTCAGGGTGCCGGCCATGTCCGGCGTGCTGACCGTGACCGGCTGCTGGCTCAGCTCGGCCACTTGCTCAAGCATGATCTTGCTTTGCGGGTTGTCCGGATTGAAGTTGCCCTTGAGCACGTCCCTCGCCTCGGCCAACGCCTGGGTGAAGACCGGCGCCTGTCCGTTGAGCGCCGCCCACTGCGCCTGCTCCAGCGCCAGGCTCAGGGCCAGGCGCACCTGGCTCAGGCTCTGCCCGGCCAGCAGCGGCCGCACGTTCTTGTCGGCGTTGAAGTCGATGCGGATGTAGCGGGAAATCTGATCCCACCACTGGGCCCAGCGACTGGCCCCGTCGCCGTCGGCCGTCAGGCCCAGCAGGGACTCGCCGCGGTCCTTGTATTCGGGGGCAAGCTCGGTGAGTTCGATGACCTGGTCGCGCAGGGCGCCCAGGCGCAGGAACAGGCCGGTGCGGTCCGGCTGTGCGGTGCTGCGCAGCGCCACCAGGGTTTTCGCCACCTGCTCGCGGGCGGCGAACGAACCGGGGTCGTTCTGTTCGCGGAGGATTTCGTCGGCGCCCTGCACCAGCGCCTGGGCGCTGCTGATGTCCTGCAGCGCCGACAGGCGCAGGCTGGCCAGACGCAGCAGGTGCTCGGCCTCCGCCAGGCGCCAGTCCTTGCGGCTGGCGCCGAGGACGGTTTCCAGACGCTGGTTGAGGCGCTGCTGATCGCCCTGCAGTTGGGTCACCAGACGCTGGCGCTCATCGAGCTCGTCGGCGCCCGGCAACTGCCCGAGACGCTCGGTCAGCCGCTGCTCGTTGAGCTTCAGCGACTGCGCCTGATCGTTCAGCGCCTGCACCTGGCTCAACTGTTGCCGGGTGTCGGCCTGCAGGTGACGCACCTGCCAGACGCCCCAGCCGCCGACCGCGACGCCGGCGGCGCCCAGCAGCAATGCCACGATGGCCAGTCCGTTTCCCCGACGCGGTTCCCGGGCCGGTGGTGGTACGTCAACCGGTGCATCGGTCACAGGTTGAACATCATCTTTAGGCAAGGCTGTTTCGCTCACGTATCCATCCTTTGCATTAGAGAACGGGCACGGGATGCTCCCGTAGCGCCGTCAGCAAGGCCGCGGCACTGGCGCCGCGGCAATCCACAACTGTTCGGGCCCCGGCGGCGCGCGCCTGCCCGGCGACCCTTGGGCTTGGAACAAACAACGGCAGCCGCGCCACCTCGGGCCAGGCGTCGCCGGCCAATTGGCGCAGGTGCTCGAAACCCTGTCCACTGCTGACCACCAGCCCGTTCAGGCGTTCCGATCCGATCCTGCGCACCAGTTCCCCCGGCGCGCAGGCCGGCAGGTCGCGGCGGTACAGCTCCAGATACTCGACACTAGCACCAAGCGCGCGCAGGCGCTCGGCGAGCAGCTCGCGCCCGCCCTCGCCGCGCAGGATCAGCACCCGCGAACCGGGCCGGGCCACTGCCTCGCGCAGGCGCGGCAACTGCAGCAACGCTTCGCTGTCATCGCCCCCGTCGGGGAAGTGGGTGTCCAGCCCCCGGGCCTGGAGAACCTGCGCCGTCGCCGCGCCGACGCTGAACCAGGGCAACGACGGCGGCACGTCGGCGCAAGCGTCCAGCAACTGCACCGCCAGGCGCGCCGCCGGTTTGCTGACCACGATCACCGCAGCGCACTGCGCCAGTTGCCCCAGGACCCGGCGCATTGTGTCAGAGACCGCCAAAGGGACGATCTCCAAAAGCGGCAGGCAGCTGCTGAAAATCCCCTGCTGCGCCAACACCTCGGCCAGCGCCGCACAGTCATCCGCCGGACGGGTCAGCAGCAGGCGCCAACCGGTCACTCGTGGCCTGCCTCGCCGTACACCGCCTTGAGGATGTCGTCGGCGCCCTGGCCGAGCAGGTCTTCGGCGACCTGCACGCCCAGCGACTCGGCCGCCTCGCGCGGGGCCCTGGCCTGGGCGCTGAGCAGCTTGCCGCCGCTCGGTTCGCCCACCAGGCCGCGCAGCCACAGCTGATCGCCTTCCAGCACGGCGTAGCAGGCGATCGGCACCTGGCAGCCGCCGTTCAGGTGTTTGTTGAGGGCACGCTCGGCGGTCACCCGCGACGCGGTGTCGGCGTGATGCAACGGCGCCAGCAAGGCATGGATTTCGCGGTCGGCGCTGCGGCATTCGATGCCCACCGCGCCCTGGCCCCCGGCGGGCAGGCTGTCGTCGACGCTGATCGCCGAGGTGATGCGGTCCTCGAAGCCGAGACGGATCAGGCCGGCCGCCGCGAGGATGATCGCGTCGTACTCGCCTGCGTCGAGCTTGGCCAGGCGGGTGTTGACGTTGCCGCGCAGGAAGCGGATTTCAAGGTCCGGACGGCGGGTCAACAGCTGGGCCTGGCGGCGCAGGCTGGACGTGCCGACGATGCTGCCGGCCGGCAGCGCGTCAAGGCTGGCGTAGGTGTTGGAGACGAAGGCGTCACGCGGGTCTTCGCGCTCGCAGATGCAGAACAGGCCCAGGCCTTCGGGGAAATCCATCGGCACGTCCTTCATCGAGTGGACGGCGATGTCGGCTTCGTTCTCCAGCAGCGCGGTTTCCAGTTCCTTGACGAACAGGCCCTTGCCGCCGATCTTCGACAGCGGCGAGTCGAGCAGCTTGTCGCCGCGGCTGACCATGGGCACCAGCGTCACCCGCAACCCCGGGTGGGCCGCTTCCAGACGGGCTTTGACGAATTCGGCCTGCCAGAGGGCCAGAGCACTTTTGCGGGTGGCGATGCGGATTTCGCGAGAGGACATGGATCAATCCGTACTGAATAGATACGGCGGATGATAACAGCTCAGCCAAATCCACTTTGACTTGAATCAGAAACCGCGCGGCCTCCCTGGCCCGCTGCCGGTCGGAAAGAGATGGCGGTCGCCCGCAGCCGGCCGGTCAGAGCCCCTGCATCATCTTGCGCACACCCGCCACATGCCGGCGGCTGACGATCAGGGCGTCGCCGTTCAGGCCTTTGAGGAAGAGCTGGAAATGCCCCAGCGGCGTGCGCTGCAACCGCTCGATGCGCTCGCGCGCCACCAGCGCGTTGCGGTGGATCCGCACGAAGCGCTCGCCGAACTCGTCCTCGAGCGCCTTGAGCGGCTCGTCCAGCAGGACTTCGCCGTGCTCGTGGCGCAGGGTCACGTACTTGTGGTCGGCGATGAAGTACACCACCTGGTCCAGGGGGATCAGCTCGATGCCTTTGCGGGTCCGGGCGCTGATGTGGCTGCGCGGGCCGTTGCCGCTTTCGGCGGCGGGACGGGTCAGGGCCGAGAGCTGGGCCCGGTTGGGACGTTCGGCCCTTTTCAGGGCATCCTGCAAGTGTTCGGTTCGCACGGGTTTCACCACATAGCCCACGGCACCGGCCTTCAGGGCTTCCACGGCAAATTCATCGGAACCTGTGCAGAACACCACGGCGGGCGGGGTTTCTCGTTCGCACAGACGGGCAGCGACCTGCAGGCCATCCAGGCCCGGCATGCGGATATCGAGCAGCACGATATCCGGCTTTTGACTGTCGATCAGCGCCAACGCCTCCTCGCCATTGGTGGCGCTGGGCTCCAGGACAGTGTAGCCCCCGAGCTCGCTCACCATTCGGCTGAGGCGCTCACGGGCCAAGGGTTCGTCATCAACGATCAGGACATTCATATTGCGCTGGATTCCTGCGTGAGTCTCGCACAAGGATAGCGTAGACAGGTGGAGTGACGTCCGTCACCGCGATCCACGCTAAGACTAGCGCGGGCGCCAAAAAGTGCCGCACGTCGGCCGGCAAAATTTGCCGGTGCCCGATCCCTGCGCCCTGCGCAGGCGTTGCCGATGGCCAATGCACCCACCCCTCTCTTTTTCGTGGCCGGCGTCCGAACCGCATTTGCGCCGACCCTTCAGTCCAACTGTAGACGTTCGTCGGGCCGGCATTGCTCAATCGGAAAATATCGTTGCGCAAATCGCTGCGGCGACGGCGGCG
This sequence comes from Pseudomonas sp. NPDC089534, assembly GCF_044749305.1. Lineage (NCBI taxonomy): Bacteria > Pseudomonadati > Pseudomonadota > Gammaproteobacteria > Pseudomonadales > Pseudomonadaceae > Pseudomonas > Pseudomonas sp. NPDC089534. The sequence goes on from NZ_JBIVHR010000154.1 coordinate 7,655, forward strand.
ATTGTGGCGCACGGAATGAGAAAAAAACGTATCGACCAGTGTCAGCGACAGGATCGGCAACCCTGTTATCATCCGCGCCAGCATTTGCAGCCTTCTTTCTTCAAGCCGATACGAGCGAATTCATGAGCACTGACAAGACCAATCAGTCCTGGGGCGGCCGCTTCAGTGAACCCGTCGACGCCTTCGTCGCCCGCTTCACCGCCTCCGTCACTTACGACCAGCGCCTGAAACGCCACAACAAAAACGGCTCGAACGCCCACGCCACCCA
>NZ_JBIVHR010000155.1:0-7683 GCF_044749305.1 Pseudomonas sp. NPDC089534
ATTTCAAGTGAGCGCCGTCAAACCACTCCAGCGCCGAAGCGCTTAGGCGGTTGTTTTCTGTGGCACTTTCCGTAGGCTCGCGCCTCCCAGGCGTTACCTGGCACTTCGCCCTATGGAGCCCGGACTTTCCTCCCCCCCCTAATTTTCATAGGGGGCAGCGACTGTCCGATCGACTCTCCGCCGCGCAGGTTAACGGCAGAGCGCCCGAAGAACAAGCGCTAATGGCCAGCAGAGCCGTCTGCGCGACGGGTTACGTCCCCTTTTGCCGTTCCAGCGCCACCTGATACAGGACGTTTTTGCGCTCACCGGTGATTTGCGCCGCCAGGGCCGCCGCACGCTTGAGCGGCATCTCCTCAAGCAACAGGTCAAGGATGCGCAGGGCTTCGCCGCTGACCGCCTCATCCGATTCCGGCGCCGTCCAGCCGGCGACCACCACCACGCACTCGCCGCGCTGCTGATTGCTGTCCGCCTCGACGAACGCCCGCAGCTCGGCCATCGGCAAGCCCTTGAGCGTCTCGAAGGTCTTGGTCAGCTCGCGGGCCAGCAGCGCCGGACGCTCAGCGCCGAACACCGCCTCCATGTCCTGCAGGCATTCGAGGATGCGGTGCGGCGCTTCGTAGAAGATCAGGGTGCGGGGCTCTTCCTTGATGGCCTCCAGACGGGCCTTGCGCCCCACCGCCTTGGCCGGCAGGAAACCCTCGAAGATGAAACGGTCGGACGGCAGCCCCGCCGCCGACAGCGCGGCGATCAACGCGCAGGCGCCCGGCACCGGCACCACATCGATCCCGGCCGCACGCGCCTGGCGCACCAGGTGATAGCCCGGATCGGAGATCAGCGGCGTGCCCGCGTCCGAAATCAGCGCCACGTTGTCGCCCGCCAGCAGACGGGTGATGAAGCGACTGCCTTCGTCCCGCTCGTTGTGCTCGTGGCAGGCCGCCAGCGGCGTATTGATGCCGAAGTGCTGCATCAGCCGCTGGGAATGCCGGGTGTCCTCGGCGGCGATCAACGCCACCTCGCGCAGGATCTTCAGCGCACGGGCACTGATGTCGTCCAGGTTGCCGATGGGCGTCGCCACCACATAAAGCGAGCCGGCAGCGGAATTCATAGCACCTGGAGCAGTCAAAGCGCGCACCTCAAGATCGGTAAAAGCCGGCATTGTAGCGCGTCAGGCGACGGGCGACGTGTTTTGGATCGACGGGGCCCGCCGCCGAATTCCGTGACGCCGCAACATTTGCTGCGGATAAATTAACGGTTTCGTACCGGCGACATCGCGCCCCGGCCAGTGCTTGGGTACAATTCCACGCTAATTTGATCGAGTATTCAGGAACACTTACATGATCGCTTGTCTGCGGCTGCTCACTGCCCTCTGCCTTGCTGCCTTGCTGGCGGCCTGCGCCAGCTCCCCCTCCTCCAGCCTTGGCGAACTTCCACGGACTCCGGACGCCAGCATCGAGCAACTGCTCGAACAGGCCGCCCAGAGCAAATCCCCGGACAAGGCCGCCCTGCTGCGCCTGAGCGCCGCGGACCTGGCCTATCGCCAAGGCAATGCCGGGCAGTCCGCGCAGATCCTGCAGCAAGTGCCGATGGAGCAGCTCAAGCCCGGCCAGCAGGTCTTCGCCGCCACCCTGTCGGCGGAACTGGCCATGACCCGCAACCAGCCGAAGGCCGCACTGACCGCCCTGAGCCATCCGAGCCTGCAACGCCTGGGCGAACTCTCCGAGGCGCAGCAGGTGCGCACCGGCACCGTTCATGCCCGCGCCCTGGAGGCCGACGGCCAGACCCTGGCCGCCGCCCGCGAGCGCATCTTCATCGCGCCGATGCTCGAAGGCGAAGCCGCCGCCAAGAACCACGAAGCGATCTGGACGCTGATCGCCTCGCTGCCGACCGACCAACTGCAGGCCAACGCCACCGACGACCTCGGCGGCTGGATGAGCCTGGCCCTGGCCGTGAAGACCGCCGGCACCCTGGAACAGCAGCAGGCCGCCATCGACGCCTGGCGTTCGCAGCATCCCAAGCACCCGGCCGCCATCACCCTGCCGCTGCCGCTGACCAAGCTCAAGGAACTGGCCAGCCAGCCCCTGAGCAAGATCGCCCTGCTGCTGCCGCAGGACGGCCCGCTGGCCTCGGTCGGCAAGGCGCTGCGCGACGGCTTCATGGCCGCCCACTACCAGGCTCAGCAGGCCGGCCAGAAACCGCCGGCCATCGAGTTCTACGACAGCTCGCGCCTGACCAACCTCGATGAGTTCTACCGCAAGGCCCAGGCCGACGGCGTGCAGCTGGTCGTCGGCCCGCTGGAGAAACCGCTGGTCAAGCAACTGAGCACCCGCCCGCAACTGCCGATCACCACCCTGGCCCTGAACTACAGCGAAGGCGACCAAGGCCCGGCGCAACTGTTCCAGTTCGGCCTGGCCGCTGAAGACGAAGCCCGCGAAGTGTCCCGACGCGCCCGCGCCGACGGCCTGCACCGCGCCGCCGTCATGGTGCCGCGCGGCGAATGGGGCGACCGCGTCCTGCGCGCGTTCAGCCAAGACTGGCAAGCCAACGGCGGCAGCATCGTCGCCACCGAACGCGTCGACCAGCCGGTGCAACTGGCCCAGCAGATCGCTGACATGTTCCAGCTGCGCCAGAGCGAGGCCCGCGCCAAGAGCCTGCAGAACGCCGCCGGCACCAACGTCGCCGCGCAGCCGTCGCGCCGCCAGGACATCGAGTTCATCTTCCTGGCCGCCACGCCGCAGCAGGCCCAGCAGATCAAGCCGACCCTGAACTTCCAGTACGCCGGCGACGTGCCGGTCTACGCCACCTCCCACGTGTTCAGCGCCAGCGGCGACGTGAACCAGTACAACGACATGAACGGCATCCGCTTCTGCGAAACGCCTTGGCTGCTGGACGCCAACGATCCGCTGCGCAAGCAGGTCACCGCACAATGGCCGCAAGCCGCCGGCAGCCTCGGCCGCCTGTATGCCATGGGCGTTGACGCCTACCGCCTGGCGCCGCGCCTGGGCCAGCTCAAGGCCATGCCGGACAGCCGCATCGAAGGCCAGTCGGGCAGCCTGGGCATGACCCAGAGCCAGCGCGTCGTGCGCCAACTGCCTTGGGCAGAGTTCGTCAGCGGCCAGGTCCAGCGCCTGCCGGACACCCCGCGCTGATGCCCGAGAGGTCACCCCAGCAAAGCGGCAAGGATGCCGAGCGCCAGGCGCTCGAGCATCTGCAGCACCAGGGTCTGCGCCTGCTGGCGCAGAACTGGATCTGCAAACGCGGCGAGCTTGATCTGGTCATGCTCGATGGCGATACAGTAGTATTCGTCGAAGTCCGCTACCGGAAGAACACTCAATGGGGTGGCGCACTCGACAGCGTCGATGAGCGCAAACGGCAAAAACTGATCTTCGCCGCACAGTATTTTCTTCAGCGCGAACCGCGCTGGGCCAATTCTCCCTGTCGCTTCGACGTGGTGGCCATCGACAGCCGCCCCGATCAACTGAACTGGCTGCAGAATGCTTTCGACAGTTGACCGCCGGCAGCGCCCCGGACATTTTCACCCAACACTTTTTTGCTCTTTGCTTTGCGGGCTGCACATTCACGTGCCGGACAGCCGCGCCAATTAAGGTCACCCAGATGGACATGCAATCCCGAATTCGCCAGCTCTTTCAAGCCAGCATCGACACCAAGCAACAGGCGATGGACGTACTTGCACCGCACATCGAGCAAGCCAGCCAGGTGATGGTCAACGCCCTGCTCAACGAAGGCAAAATGCTGTCGTGCGGCAACGGCGGTTCGGCCGGCGACGCCCAGCACTTCTCCTCGGAACTGCTCAACCGCTTCGAGCGCGAACGCCCGAGCCTGCCGGCCATCGCCCTGACCACCGACAGTTCGACGATCACCTCGATCGCCAACGACTACAGCTACAACGAAGTGTTCTCCAAGCAGATCCGCGCCCTCGGCCAGCCGGGCGACGTGCTGCTGGCGATTTCGACCAGCGGCAACTCGGCGAACATCATTCAGGCGATCCAGGCCGCACATGACCGCGAAATGATTGTCGTAGCATTGACCGGACGCGACGGCGGCGGCATGGCTTCCCTGCTGCTGCCCGAAGACGTCGAGATCCGCGTTCCGGCCAACGTCACCGCACGTATTCAAGAAGTCCACTTGCTGGCGATCCATTGCCTTTGCGATCTGATCGACAGCCAACTGTTCGGGAGTGAAGAATGACCCCTAATCGCCTCGGCCTCCTGGCCCTGACCCTGTGCCTCGGCATCAGCGGCTGCACCTCGGTGGTGAACGCCAGCCGCGAAGCCCCCATCGACGACGACCGCGGCACCCGCACCTTCGGCAGCAAGATCGACGACTCGCTGATCGAGACCAAAGTCGGCGTCAACGTGGCCAAGGCCGATGTCGGCCTGGACAAGGATTCGCACATCGTCGTGACCAGCTTCAACGGCGTGGTGCTGCTGGCCGGCCAGACGCCGCGCGCGGACCTCAAGGCCAAGGCCGAACAGGCGGCCGCCAACGTGCAGCGCGTGAAGACCGTGCACAACGAGCTGCAGGTGATCCAGCCGTCTTCCCTGCTCGCCCGCCAGAACGACGCCTGGCTGACCACCAAGATCAAGACCCAGATGCTCACCGACGCCAACATTCCGGGCTCGCGCATCAAGGTCGTGACCGAGAACGGCATCGTCTATCTGCTGGGGCTGCTGACCAAGCAGGAGGCCGCCCAGGCCACCAACCTGGTTCAAGGGGTTTCCGGCGTGCAGAAGATCGTGAAGCTGTTCGAGTACATCGACTGACGACCGTCAGGCACCAGAGCTGACAGCCCCGTTTCTGAGGGGCACAAAAAAGGCGATCCGGTTGGATCGCCTTTTTTGTCACTTCACCACTTTCAGGCTTGGCCGGCCACTCGGGCGCGGCGGCTCGCTGTCCGGCGGCGGCACTTCGTCATCCGGCTCGATGTCGTCTTCGTCGTCCATGGGCGACTCGAGATCGAACACCATGCCCTGGCCGTTTTCCCGGGCATAGATGCCGAGGATAGCGCCGATCGGCACATACAGGCTGTGCGGGACGCCGCCGAAGCGACCTTCGAAGGTCACGACATCGTTGTCCATGTGCAGATGGCGAACGGCATTGGGCGAAATGTTCAGGACGATCTGCCCGTCACTGGCAAACCCCTGCGGCACCTGCACCGCCGGGTATTCGGCATTGACCAGCATGTGCGGGGTGCAGTCGTTGTCCACAATCCACTCGTAGAGCGCGCGGACCAGATAAGGTCGACTGGAATTCATAGCGGCTCCTTAAGCCTTAGCGCATGTCGCGTTCGACACCAGACAGGCTCGCCTGGAATGCCTCACGCGCAAACTGGCGCTCCATGTAATCAAGCAACGGCTTGGCCGGCCGCGGCAGTTCGATGCCCATGACCGGCAAACGCCAGAGTATGGGCAGTAGGCAGCAGTCCACCAGACTTTGTTCCTCACTGAGGAAAAACGGTTTGTCGGCGAACAGCGGCGAAACGCCTGTCAGGCTTTCGCGCAGCTCCTTGCGCGCCACCACGCGGGCCGCCTCCTTGGAGCGCGGATCCAGAATCAGATCCACCTGACCACACCAGTCACGCTGGATGCGGTGCATCAGCAGGCGACTGTTGGCACGCGCCACCGGATAGACCGGCATCAACGGCGGGTGCGGGTAACGCTCATCCAGGTACTCCATCACCACAGTCGACTCCCACAGCGCCAGGTCGCGGTCGACCAGGGTGGGCAGGCTGCCGTAAGGGTTTACCTCAATCAGTTTAGGCGGCTGACGGCCAGCCTCCACGTAAATGATTTCGGCGCTGACACCCTTCTCTGCAAGCACGATGCGCACTCGGTGGGAATAGTGGTCGGCGGGGTCGGAGTAACAGGCCAACCGATTGGTCACGCCCATGGCGATCCTCCTCGCTTGTTGAATTGATCGGAACCGGAAAAGCACGCGCGCCCAGAGGGCGCCTCCCGCAAAGCCTGGCCAACCAGACCTTGCGTTACCGGAGGCGCCCTTGGGCGCGCGCGATCAACAGCAATGGTTTGAAGCGTTATCAGTGCACGTCTTTCCAGTATTCACGCTTGAGCAGGTAGGCGAACACAAAGAAGAACGCCAGGTACAGCAAGACGTAGGTACCGATGCGCTGATGCTGCAGCTTGACCGGGTTAGCCGAGTAAGCCAGGAAGGTTACCAGATTCTTCACCTTCTCATCGAACTGCTCTTCGTTCAGCGTACCGGTCTTCGGCACGATGGTCAGCTGGTCGCAGGCCTCGTGGGTCAGCGGCGTACCGGTCAACGGATCGTATTGCTTCTTGCCGTCGTCGACGATCTGCACCTGCTTGCAGCCCACGACCTGGCGGCCTTGCAGACCGACCAGCACGTTAGGCATGCCCACGTTCGGAAAGACCTTGTTGTTCACGCCCCAAGGGCGTGCAGGGTCTTCATAGAACGACTTCAGGTAACCGTAGAGCCAGTCGGTGCCGCGAACGCGGGCCACCAGAGTCAGGTCCGGCGGCGCGGCGCCGAACCAGGTCTTGGCGTCGGCCGGCTGCATGCCGATGCTCATGTGGTCGCCGATCTTGGCGCCGGTGAACACCAGTTTCTCCAGCATCAGTTCGTGAGGGATGCCCAAGTCATCGGCCACACGCTCGTAACGCTGGTATTTGGCGCTGTGGCAACCCATGCAGTAGTTGGCGAAGGTACGCGCACCGTCCTGCAGGGCCGCTTTGTCGGAGACGTCGATGTCGACCTTTTCCAGCTCGGGGCCACCGTGTTCGGCCGCGAAGGACAGCACAGGCAATGCAGCAAGAATCAGAGCAACAAATAACTTTTTCATCAGCCAGTCACCCTTTCCGGAACCGGTTTGGTCTTCTCGAGCCTGGTGTAGAACGGCATCAGAATGAAGTAGGCGAAATACAGGATGGTGCAGACCTGCGACAGCAAGGTACGGCCCGGCGTCGGCGCCAGAACCCCCAGGATGCCGAGGATCACGAAGGAAATGCAGAACACCACCAGCCAGATCCTGCTCAGCCAGCCTTTGTAGCGCATCGACTTGACCGGGCTGCGGTCGAGCCACGGCAGGACGAACAGCACCGCGATGGCCGCCCCCATGGCGATGACGCCCATGAGCTTGTCCGGAACCGCACGCAAGATCGCGTAGAACGGGGTGAAGTACCAGACCGGCGCGATGTGCTCAGGGGTCTTGAACGGGTTGGCCGGCTCGAAGTTCGGCTTTTCGAGGAAGTAGCCGCCCATTTCCGGGAAGAAGAACACGATGAAGCAGAAGATGAACAGGAACACGACTACGCCGACGATGTCCTTCACGGTGTAGTACGGGTGGAAGGCGATGCCGTCCAGCGGTACGCCGTTCTCGTCCTTGTGCTTCTTGATGTCCACGCCGTCCGGGTTGTTCGAGCCGACTTCATGCAGCGCCAGGATGTGCAGCACCACCAGGCCGAGGATGACGATCGGCAGGGCCACCACGTGCAGGGCGAAGAAGCGGTTCAGGGTGATGCCGGAGATCAGGTAGTCGCCGCGGATCCACTGGGTCAGGTCGTTGCCGATGACCGGGATCGCACCGAACAGCGAGATGATCACCTGGGCACCCCAGTACGACATCTGGCCCCATGGCAGCAGGTAGCCCATGAAGGCTTCGGCCATCAGCGCCAGGTAGATCAGCAT
>NZ_JBIVHR010000156.1:0-7579 GCF_044749305.1 Pseudomonas sp. NPDC089534
TGGTGATCAGGTAGTGCAGGTCGAGGTTGAGCCGGCCCTTGCGGATCCGGTAGCCGGCGAACTTGCCGGAGTAGGGGGTCAGGGTGGTCAGCTCGACGCGCTTGAAGCTGGTGGCGATGTCGAGGCTGGCCATCGGGTCGAACGGGTTGACCGAGCCCTTGATGGTCACCGGCGCATAGCGGTCTACCTTGCCCTTGACGTCGACGCTGGCGGGCTTGGCCTGGCGGCTGTCGATGGTGCCGATCTGGCCGTTCAACTGCTGGATCGCGGTGGCGAAGTTGGGGGTCAGGCTGAAGTCGGCGAAGTTGGCCGAGCCGTCGTTGATCGCGATGGCGCCGATGTGGATGCCCAGCGGCTTGTCGCCTCCGGACGGCTGCTTGGCGGCGGCCGGCTTCGCCGCCGAATCGGCGGGCTGCGGCACCAGCAGGTCGTCGATGTTGGTGGTGCGGTCATCGTTGATCATGAACCGCGCGTAGGGCTGGAACAGGTTGATCCGGTCGATCGACAGGCTGTCGCCGTGCTGGTAGTTCAGGCCTTCCACCACCACCTGCTGCCACTTGAGGAAGTCGCGGGTCTTGAGGGTGTCGAGGGTGTGCAGCTGATCGACCTGGGCGCGGCCGGTGACGCTGAGCGCCAGCGGTTCGGTGCTTTTCAGGTTGACCTTCAGGTCGCTGCCGAGCATGCCGCTGCGCAGTTCCAGGCGGATGAACGGGGTGATGTAGGACTGGGCGACCCGCAGGTCGATGTCCTGGGTCTTCACGTTGAGCTGGGCGGTGACGGGGGCCAGGTTGACCACGCCGTCGGCGCTGATCTTGCCCTGCTTGCCCAGGCCGGTGTCGAGCTTGAGTCTGAAGGGCGAGCCGTTGAGGCTGTCGAAGTCCTGCAGGTCGAGGTTCAGCGGGCCGACCTCCAGGGCCACCGGCGGCTGCGGCTGACGGTCGGCCAGGTGCACCTGGTAATTGCGCAGTTGCACGTCCTTGAGCAGCACCTGCCAGGGCTTGGCCGGCGCTGGCGGTACCTTCGGCGAGTCGGCGGCGGCCGGTGCGGTCTTGGGTTCGGCGGCGGCCTTGGCCGCCGGTTTGGACGGCTGGCCGGCGAACAGCTTTTGCCAGTCCAGTTGCCCGTCGGCCTCGCGGGCGGCCCAGGTCTCCAGCTTCTGGCTGCGGATCTTGCCGACCACCACCTGCTGCTTGGCCAGGTCCACCGTGGTTTCGCTGACGTCGAGACGTTCGAGCTTCGCCAGCGGACGGCCGTCCGGGGCCTTGATCGCGAACGGCGCGACGCTGACGGCGACGTTGTTCAGCAGCAGCTCGGTTTCCTTGGAGAGGTTGAGCTTGTAGTCGGTGCTGAGGCTGACCACGCCGTCTTCCAGCACCAGCGGCACGGCGTCGCGCACGTAAGGCCAGAAGGCCTTCATCTTGCCGTCGGTGATCTTCAGCGTGCCCTCGGAGGTGATCGGGATCAGGCTGAAGTTGCCGCTCCAGTCGATGCGCCCGCCGGCGGGGCCGACGGCGACCAGGGTCATGTCGGCGCTGTCTTCGGGCAGGGTGCTGAGGTTCTTCAGTTCGAAGTCGAGGGCGTCGTAGAGGAATTCGATCGGCTCGCTCGGGCGCGCGTCCTCGAAATGCACGGCGCCGCCGGCCAGCTTGATGCGGTCGATGCGCAGCGGGAACGGTTTGGCGTCGGGGTCGGCCGGCGCGGGTTCGCTGGCCGGTACCTTGAACAGGCCGAGCAGGTTGAGCTGGCCGTCCTTGGCGAACAGGATTTCGGTCTTGGGTTTGTCCAGCTCGATGTCGGCCAGGTGCAGGGCCTTTGTCCACAGGCTGTCGAGCTGCAGGTTGGCGTAGAGGCGCTCGAAGCCGACCTGCTCTTTGCCCGGCTCGCCGATGACCAGCCCCCACAGGGTGAGTTCAAGGCTGAACGGATTGAGTTCGATGCGTTGGATATGCGCCGGCACGGTGGCGTAGTTGGCCAGTTGCTGGTTGGCGACCCGTAACGCAATGCCCGGCAGAATCAGAAACCCCAGCAGGCTGTAGAGGGCCAGAGCGGTCAACAGGGCGCCAATCGCGCGAATCAATCCTTTGGGCATGTGCGGCTTCATCTGTCTGAATCGGAGTGCCTTGGAGTATGGCACGCGATTGCGGTTCCGAAGTAATTGCCCGTGGCCAGGATTGTTCAGATTTTTCTGTGGGAAATTTCCGAAGCTGATCTCACAGCTGGAGAATCAGGGTCTTCAGCGGCGGCTGTCCGTCCATGGACGGGAAGTCCCGGCCCGGCGTCATCACCGTCCACTCACGCACCGGCCGCCCGGCCTTTTCCGCGCAGCGCAGCACCTGTTCGCGCCAGTCGTCCATGCTGACTTTCGCCAGGTTGTTGCAGCAGATCAGCACGCCGTCTTCGGCGGTGGTCAGCAGGGCCGGCTTGAGCAGGCTCTGATAGTCGCGCAGCAGGTCGACGGTGCCGAACGCGCTCTTGGCCCAGGCCGGCGGATCGAGCAGCACCAGATCGTATTGGCGCTGTTCCAGGCGCTGATAGCCCGGCAGCTTCTGCCCGCGTCGCTGGGTGATCGGCAGCCCGGCCAGTTGGCGGATCGCCGGGAAGTAATCCGACTGGATGAATTGCATGGCCGGCAGTTGCGGATTGAGCTGGCCGTTTTCGCGGCCGACCGCGAGGTTGCCCTCGGCGAAGTCCAGGTTGCACACCTCGCTTGCGCCGCCGGCGGCGGCACTGAGGCCGACCCCGCAGGTGTAGGCGAACAGGTTGAGCACGCGCTTGCCTTTGGCGTGGTCCTTGACCCAGCCCCGGGTGTTGCGCAGGTCGAGGAACAGCAGCGGGTCCTGCCCGGCGTGGCGCCCGCGCACGCGGTAGTTCAGGCCCCATTCGTGGCCGACCAGATCCGCCAGCGCCGCGTCGTCGGCACGGTAGACGGGGTCGTCGCGGTCGATCCGCGAGTTGCCGCGGGAGCGGTCGTTGTAGACCAGCAGGGTTTCCAGGCCCAGGGTCTGGTCGACGGTCTCGTGCAGGTGCAGCAAGGCGTCGCGCTCCAGGGTCTGGTGGAAGCTCTGCACCATCAGTTGCGGGCCGTAGCGGTCGACGGTCAGGCCGCCGGCGCCTTCCTGGCTGCCGTGGAACAGGCGGTAGCAATCGGTGCCCTGGCCGTGCAGCTCGGCAAGCAGGTCCTGGCGTTGGTCGAGGGCGGCGCGCAGCGCCTGGTTCAAGGAAGACATGCGGGCGCCTTGCTGGAGGGAATGGGGGCGCGGGAGTTTATCATTGTTGGGGCGTTGCCGACGGCCTGCGGCGAGGCTGCAAGCACCCTCGCCGCAGAGGGCTTCGGCTCAGGGCAGCAGCCCCATCCGCCGCTGGGCCCGCTGCACCGAGCCGTTGCGCATGGCCCAGCGCAGCATCGGCGCGCTGCGGTTGACGCTGGCGCGGATCAGCTGGCGGCGCAGCGGGTTCTGGCGCACGCCGAGCATGTCGCTGGCCCAGTCCGGCAGCAGGTCGATGCCGGCCTTCATCATCAGGTCGCCGAAGGGCCGGGCCAGCAGGCTGGGGGCCGGCGCGTCGAGCAGCAGGCGCAGGACTTCCCGGCTGCGCCCGTCGCACAGCAACTGCGGGCGCATGCGCTGCAGGTACTCGGCCACCGCCGCGCGCGAGCGGGGCACGTCCCGCGCACCGAGCCGCTCGGCGATCACCGCGATCTCGGCGTAGTAACGGTCCTGGTCCGCCAGGGACAGCTGCGGATTGCGGTAGCGCAGGTGGGCAGCGAGGAAGTTGCTGACCTCCGCCACGTGCACCCAGGTCAGCAGATCCGGATCGCTGGCCGCGTAGGGCCGACCGTCCGGAGCGGTGCCGACCACTTGCAGGTGAATGGTGCGCACCTTTTCGATCAGCCAGTCGGCGTCCTTGCGCGAACCGAACGTGGTGCCGGAGACGAACTGACTGGTACGGCGCAACCGTCCGAGCATGTCCTGGCGAAAGTTCGAGTAGTCCCACACCCCGGCCAGCGCCAGCGGGTGCAGGGCTTGCAGCAACAGTGCGGCGATGCCGCCGATCAGCATGCTGCTGAAATCGCCGTGCACCTGCCAACTGATCGAGTCGGGGCCGAACAGGCCGGGATCGCCCTTGGGGTTTTCCAGGTCGAGCTGGCCGAGGGACAGCCCGGTCAGGCTCATGAGCTGGCTTTCGATGCGGTGGCGGATGAATTCCATGGGGTCTCGACGGATGAGGTCAGTGCAGGGGCGGCGCGGCCGAATGGCCGCGCCGGCGCCGCTACCGGTTGAGGCGCTTGTCGATCAGGCCCTGCACCACGCTCGGGTCGGCCAGGGTCGAGGTGTCACCGAGGCTGTCGAGCTCGTTGCAGGCGATCTTGCGCAGGATCCTGCGCATGATCTTGCCTGAGCGGGTTTTCGGCAAGGCCGGCGCCCACTGGATCAGATCCGGCTTGGCGAAGCTGCCGATCTCCTTGCTGACGTGGGCCAGCAGTTCCTTCTTCAATTCATCGTCGGGCTCGGTGCCGTTCATGGGCGTGACAAAGGCATAGATGCCCTGGCCCTTGACGTCGTGGGGATAGCCGACCACCGCCGCCTCGGCGATGCTGTCGTGCAGCACCAGGGCGCTCTCCACTTCGGCGGTGCCGATGCGGTGGCCGGACACGTTGATCACGTCGTCGATGCGTCCGGTGATCCAGTAGTCGCCGTCCTCGTCGCGGCGGGCGCCGTCGCCGGTGAAGTAGTAGCCGGGGTAGGGTTTGAAGTAGGTGTCGACCATCCGCTGCGGGTCGCCGTAGACGCTGCGGATCTGCGCCGGCCAGCTGGACTTGATCGCCAGCACGCCGCTGCCGGCGCCCTTGATTTCCTTGCCGTGCTCATCGAGCAGCACGGGCTGCACGCCGAACATCGGCCGGGTGGCGCAACCCGGCTTGATCCTTTGGGCGCTGACCAAGGGGCTGAGCATGATGCCGCCGGTCTCGGTCTGCCACCAGGTGTCGACGATGGGGCAGCGCTGCTCGCCGACCACGTTGAAATACCATTCCCACGCTTCCGGGTTGATCGGCTCGCCGACGCTGCCGAGCAGCCTGAGGCTTTGCCGCGACGTTTCCTGCAACGGGTCGGCCCCTTCGCGCATCAGGGCGCGCAGGGCGGTCGGCGCGGTGTAGAAGATGTTGACGTGGTGCTTGTCGATCACCTGCCAGAACCGCGAGGTGCTCGGATAGCTCGGCACGCCTTCGAAGATCAGGCTGGTGGCGCCGTTGGCCAACGGGCCGTAGACGATGTAGCTGTGGCCGGTGACCCAGCCGACGTCGGCGGTGCACCAGAACACTTCGCCGTCGCGGTAGTCGAGCACGTACTTGAAGGTCATCGCCGCCTGCAGCAGATAGCCGCCGGTGGTGTGCAGCACGCCTTTGGGTTTGCCGGTGCTGCCGGAGGTGTAGAGGATGAACAGCGGGTCTTCGGCGTCCATCGGCTCCGGCGGGCAGTCGTCGCTGACCTCGCGCACCGCCTGGTGATACCACAGGTCGCGGCCTGAGGTCCAGTCCACCTTGCCCTGGGTGCGCTCGACCACCACCACGGTGCCGACGTTCGGGCAGCTTTGCAGGGCCTTGTCGACGTTGTGCTTGAGCGGCACGAACTTGCCGCCGCGCACGCCTTCGTCGGCGGTGATCACGGTGCGGCAGTCGGCGTCGAGGATGCGGTCGCGCAGGGAGTCCGGGGAGAAGCCGCCGAACACCACCGAATGGATGGCGCCGATCCGCGCGCAGGCCAGCATGGCGTAGGCCGCTTCGGGGATCATCGGCATGTAGATGCACACCCGGTCGCCTTTCTTCACGCCGCGGCCCTTCAGCACGTTGGCCAGCCGGCAGACGTGGTGGTGGAGCTTGCGGTAGGTGATCTGGGCGGACTCGGCGGGGTCGTCGCCTTCCCAGAGCAGGGCGGTCTGGTCGCCGCGCCGTTCCAGGTGGCGGTCGATGCAGTTGTGGCTGACGTTCAGCTTCGCCCCGGCGAACCAGGAGGCTTCGCCGGTCTTCAGGTCATAGCGCTGGACGGTCTGCCACGGTGCGCTCCAGTCCAGGAAACGGTTGGCCTGCTCGGCCCAGAAGGTGCTGGGGTGTTCAATGGATTCGCGGTACAGGCGCTGGTAGTCGTCCTGACTCAACTGTGCGGCCCGGCGGACGGCATCGGCTTTGGGGAACGTGCTGATATCGAACATGACGGTTCCTTATTCTTGTTGTGCGACAGGAATAAAGATGCGCCGAGAGCCCGAGAGGTTCAAGCCATGACAAAAACGACGGTGGGAGCGAGCCTGCTCGCGATGGCGTCGGATCAGCCAACATCAAAGTTGAATGTTCCATCGCCATCGCGAGCAGGCTCGCTCCCACAGGGGATTGCCTTTGCCCGCAGAGACCGTCATGGACAGGCTCTGCGGACGATGCGCCGGATCAGCCGCGGTGACGGCCGCGGAAGTAGTTGATCAGGCCCTGGGTGGACGGATCCTCGGCGGCGCTCTCTTCGCTGCCGACCAGGCGGTTGTAGACGCCCTTGCCCAGTTCCTTGCCCAGTTCCACGCCCCACTGGTCGAAGGCGTTGATGCCCCAGACCACGCTCTGCACGAAGACCTTGTGTTCGTACATTGCCACCAGGGCGCCGAGGCGGCGCGGGCTGATGCGTTCGACCACCAGGGTGTTGCTCGGACGGTTGCCCGGGATCACCTTGTGCGCGGCGAGCTTCTGCACCTGCTCTTCGCTCATGCCCTTGTCGCGCAGTTCCGCTTCGGCCTCGGCCAGGGTCTTGCCCAGCATCAGGGCCTGGCTCTGGGACAGGCAGTTGGCGTACAGCCACTGGTGATGGTCGGACACCGGGTTGAAGCTGACGATCGGCACGATGAAGTCGGCCGGGATCAGTTGGGTGCCCTGGTGCAGCAACTGGTGATAGGCGTGCTGGCCGTTGCAGCCGACGCCGCCCCAGATCACCGGCCCGGTGTCGGTGGACACCGCGCTGCCGTCCTGGCGCACGCGCTTGCCGTTGGACTCCATGTCCAGCTGCTGCAGGTGCTTGGTGATGTTGCGCAGGTAGTGGTCGTACGGCAGGATCGCGTGGCTCTGCGAGCCCCAGAAGTTGCCGTACCACACGCCCAGCAGGGCCAGCAGCACCGGCATGTTCTGCTCGAACGGGGCGCTCTGGAAATGCTGGTCCATGGTGTAGGCGCCGGACAGCAGTTCCTTGAAGTTGGACATGCCGATGGCCAGGGCGATCGGCAGGCCGATGGCCGACCACAGCGAGTAGCGGCCGCCGACCCAGTCCCACATCGGGAAGATGTTCTCTTCGCGGATGCCGAACGCCACGGCCGCCGCGTTGTTGCTCGACACGGCGATGAAGTGGCGGTGCAGCTCGGCTTCCGAACCGCCCTGGGCCAGGTACCAGGCGCGGGCGGCCTGGGCGTTCTTCAGGGTTTCGAGGGTGTTGAAGGATTTCGACGACACGATGAACAGCGTGGTTTCGGCGCGCAGCTTCTGGGTCAGGCCGTGGAACTCGCTGCCGTCGATGTTCGCCAGGTAGTGGCAGCGCACGCCTTTCTGGGCGTA
>NZ_JBIVHR010000157.1:0-7575 GCF_044749305.1 Pseudomonas sp. NPDC089534
CTTTGATCACTTGCCGCGCCTCGTGAGCGCGGATGATCGAAAGGACGATGCCATTGGCTTCGTCCACCGTTTCCGCCCAGTGCACAGTCACACCGTTGCGGGTCAGGTTCTGTTCCAGTTGCTCGAGCAGGTCGGGCAGCTTGGACAGCGCGCGGGCCTTGATCGCATTGCCCAAAGCGCGCAGGTGTTCTCTTTCGTGGGCATCACCGAAGGCCGCGGCTCGCTTGGCCATCAGTGAGTCCATCGCTGTGCGGAAGTTGTTCCGCAACTGCTTGTCGCCCAGGGCGTTGTGGGCCCGGGCGCGGAAATCTTCTTCTACGGCAACCGTAGGAATGATCGTCGAGGCGCTCACTTCGCACCTCCGGTCCGCTGCCACAGGAAGCTGGCCAGATGTTGGCCGCGCAGCGCTTCCTTTTGTTTCTCCAGCGAGCCGTTGATGTTCATCAAACAGCCGCAGTCGGCGCTCAGCACCTGGTGCGCGCCGGATTCCTTCAGGGCGCGGGTCTTGTCGGCCACCATCGCGCCGGAAATGTCTGGCATACGGACGCTGAATGTCCCACCGAAGCCACAGCATTCGCTTTCATGGTCATGGTTGACCCGTTCCACGTTGCTCAACTGCGCCAACAGCTCGCGGCCGTGCAGGTGGGTGTTCATCTCCCGGCGCGCCGAGCACGAGGTGTGCAAGGCGACCTTCACCGGCTCGCCGCTGTCCAGAAGCTGCACCTTGCAGACGAACAGCAGGAACTCGGCCAGTTCATAGGTGCGGGCCGCGAGGGCCTGCACTTGTTGCAGCGTGTCCGGCTCGTCCTTGAACAAGTCGGCGTAATGCTCGCGGATCATCCCCGCGCACGAGCCCGACGGCACGACCACCGGCCAGTCTCCGGCGAACAGCGCCAGTTGCGAGCGCGCCACGGTCCGGGCCTGCTCGGTGTAACCGGAGGTGTAGGCCGGTTGTCCGCAGCAGGTCTGCCCTTGCGGGTAGTCGACCCGGATGCCTTCGCGCTCCAGCAGGCGGATCGCGTCCATCCCGGCTTCGGGGTAGAACAGATCCACCACGCAGGTCCCGAACAGATAGACCCGCGATGGTTTCTCGCCGGGGTATTGCCGGGGTTCGGGCAGGGGCGGTGCGACGCGGGTGGCGTTGGGCACGGCGTTGTAGAAAAGCTCGCTCATCAGGCGTGTCTCCGGGTGGGCCCGGTTATCCGTCTGTGCGGCTGCCGAATATAGAGCGCGTTGCTTTCAGCAGCCTTACAGACCGGGGTGTGAATTGCTGACGCCGGAATCACGGACCGGCGTCGGTTTTTTCCTTATGGCTCGTCGTCTCAGTGCACCAGCAGGCCGGTGAACCAGTAGGCCTGGGCCAGGGTGATCAGGCCGACGATCGTTGCAAAGAATAGGCTGTGCTTGAGGGTGAACCGGAACAGGTCCGATTCCTTGCCCACCAGGCCGGTCGCGGCGCAGGCCACGGCGATCGATTGCGGCGAGATCATCTTGCCGGTCACGCCGCCGCTGGTGTTGGCGGCCACCAGCAGGGTGTCGTTGACGCCGATCTGGTGCGCGGTGGTCGCTTGCAGCGAGCTGAACAGGGCGTTGGACGAGGTGTCCGAGCCGGTCAGGAACACGCCCAGCCAGCCGAGGAACGGCGAGAAGAACGGGAACGCCGCGCCGGTCGCGGCCAGCACCAGGGCCAGGGTCGAAGACATGCCCGAGTAGTTGGTGACGAAGGCGAACGCCAGCACCATGCCGATCGACAGGATCGGCCAGCGCAGCTCGTAGAAGGTCTCTTTCAAAGTGGTCAGACCAGTTTTGAAGTTGATCTTCAGCACTGCCATCGAGATCAGCGCGGAGAAGAAGATTGCCGTGCCGGTGGCGGAGATCGGGTCGAGCTTGAACACCGCCGGGATCGCGGTCGGCGTGGCGACGATAGGCGCGGTCTTGATCACCAGTTGATCGAGGTGCGGGATCGCGAAATTGAACACCCAGGCATACATCGAGCCGCCGGCGGCGAACATGGCCTTGAACGGCTTGAGGGTCCAGATGGTCACCAGCACGGTGAGGATCAGGAACGGCGACCAGGCCTTGAAGATTTCACCCAGGCTGTAGGGCGATTCGACGGTCGTGCGCTTCTGGCCGAAACCGCCTGCGCTGGCCGTCACCACCGAAGCGGAAACGGCGCCGGCGATGTGTTGGCCGGCGGCGCGTTTCGGCTGCCACACCTTCAGGAACAGGGTCAGCGAAATCAGGCTGGCCAGGGCCGAGGTGATGTCCGGCAGCTCCGGGCCGATGAAGTTCGAGGTGAAATACTGGGTCACGGCAAAGCTCAGGCCCGCCACCAGCGCAGCCGGCCAGGTCTCACGCACGCCGCGCAGGCCGTCCATCATGAACACCAGCCAGAACGGCACGAACAGCGACAGCAGCGGCAGTTGGCGGCCGGTCATGGCGCCGATCTTGAACGCGTCGATGCCGGTCACCTGGCCGGCGACGATGATCGGGATCCCCAGTGCGCCGAAGGCGACCGGCGCGGTGTTGGCGATCAGGCACAGGCCGGCGGCGTACAGCGGGTTGAAGCCCAGCCCCACCAGCAGCGCGGCGGTGATGGCCACCGGTGCGCCGAACCCGGCGGCACCTTCCAGGAACGCACCGAAGCAGAAGCCGATCAGCAGGACTTGCAGGCGCTGGTCGTCGGTGATCGACAGCACCGAGCTGCGGATGACCTCGAACTGGCCGCTCTTGACCGTCAGTTTGTAGAGGAACACGGCCGCCACGATGATCCAGGCAATCGGCCACAGACCGTAGGCGAAACCGTAGCCGGCGGCGGCGAAGGCCATGTCGACCGGCATGTGGAACGCGAAGATCGCCACGGCGATGGCCAGCGCCAGGGTGATGCTGCCGGCGACGTGGCCCTTGAGGCGGAACACCGCCAGGGCGAGGAAGAAGAACACGATAGGGATGACGGCCGCGAGCGCGGACACGCCGAGGCTGCCGAGCGGGCTGTAGAGCTGTTGCCAGGTTTGCATATGGGGTGGCCCCTAATTGTTGTTGGTCAGGCACTGTCAGCAATTTGGGTAATTGGTAAGACCAATTTACAATCGCTGTCGGCTAGGGTAAAAGCCTCGATATCGGTGTGTCAATTTGCCGCCCTAAAACTTTTGTCGAACAACCGGACGCCCGAACCGGTTGAGCCGTTCAAATCGACGGGATCTGAGAGGTGCCGGCAACGCGGCGATAGGCCAGAATAGAGAGCCCGGCGAGCGGTCGGGGTCGTGGAGAATTGAGTGATGGGGTTTGATCAGATACGTCAGCGCCGTTTGTCTGACGATATTGTCGAGCGGCTTGAGGGGATGATCCTCGAGGGCACGCTGAAGTCCGGCGAACGCTTGCCGGCCGAACGTACGCTGGCCGAACAGTTCGGGGTGTCCCGGCCTTCGCTGCGCGAAGCGATTCAGAAGCTGACGGCCAAGGGCCTGTTGGTCAGCCGCCAGGGCGGCGGCAATTATGTGGTGGAAAGCCTCGGTTCGACGTTCAGCGATCCGTTGCTGCAACTGCTGGAGAGCAATCCCGAGGCCCAGCGCGATCTGCTGGAATTTCGGCACACCCTGGAGGCATCGTGCGCCTATTACGCGGCATTGCGCGCGACCGAAGTGGATCGCGAGCGGCTGACGGCGGCGTTCGAGGAGCTGCAGGATTGCTATTCACGGCACGACGAAGTGAGCCGGGCGGAAGAGGGCGCGGCGGACGCTAAATTTCATCTGGCGATTGCCGAAGCCAGTCACAACGCCGTGTTGCTGCACACCATCCGCGGGCTGTTCGATCTGCTCAAGCGCAACGTGGTGACCAACATCGGCGGCATGTACAAGCAGCGCGCGGAAACCCGCGACATGCTGATCACCCAGCACCGGGAACTGTATCAGGCGATTGTCGAAGGACGGGCGGAACAGGCGCGAGAAGTGTCCAGCCGGCACATTCTGTATGTGCAGGAAGTGCTGGAGGAAGTGCGTCAGGAAGTTCAGCGCGTGGCCCGGGCGGAGCGGCGCAAGGGGATGTGACGGCGGATTGCCTGGCTTGACTGTGGCGAGGGAGCTTGCTCCCGCCCGCCTGCGCAGCAGGCGCCATCGATCTTGGGGCTGCTGCGCACCCCGGCGGGAGCAAGCTCCCTCGCCACAGCAAGCCTGGCGTCAGTCTTCCTTGCCCTTGTTGCGCACGGCGCGCTGCAGCTCGCGGCCGGCGTCGCGTTCGCGCTCGGTGTCGCGCTTGTCGTATTCCTTCTTGCCCTTGCCCAATGCGATCTCGCATTTGACCATGTGCTTGCTCCAGTAGAAGGACAGGCATACGCAGGCGTAGCCCTTCTGCTGGACGGCGGCGGACAGCTTGTCCAGCTCGCGGCGGTTGAGCAGCAGCTTGCGGGTGCGCACCGGGTCGGCGATGACGTGGGTGCTGGCGGTCATCAATGGCGTGATGTGGCTGCCGAGCAGCCAGGCTTCGCCATCCTTGAGCAGCACGTAGCTGTCGACCAGCTGCAGCTTGCTTGCCCGCAGACTCTTTACTTCCCAACCGGCCAGAACCAGACCGGCCTCGAACTTGTGCTCGATGAAGTAATCGTGTCGCGCCTTTTTGTTCTGCGCGATGGTTCCTGTTGGGTGTTTTTTCTGTTTGGCCATAGGGGCGGCATTATATGGAGATAAACGGCTGGCGGCTACGGTGATGCGCGCGCTTGAGCAGGTTGAGTGAATCCCGGACAATGCGGCCTCTTTTTCGAACGCTTGGGCGTGATAAACGATGTCGACAGACAAGGTTTCTGTCCACGGCAGTTGGGCTAGCCGCTGGGTTTTCATATTGGCGGCGACAGGCTCGGCCGTGGGCTTGGGCAGCATCTGGAAGTTCCCCTACATGGTCGGGGTCTACGGCGGCGGCGCCTTTGTGCTGATGTTCCTGGCGTGCATCGCCCTGATCGGGATCCCGGTGATGCTCGCCGAAACCCTGATCGGCCGGCGCGCCCGGCAAAGCCCGGCCAACGCCCTGAAGGTGCTGGCGCTGGAGGCGGGGCACACGGCCAAGTGGTCGTGGGGCGCGTTCGCCGGGATGATCACGGCGCTGCTGATCCTGTCTTTCTATAGCGTGGTGGGCGGCTGGTCGCTGGACTACATCGTCGACATGGGGCGCGGCGACTTCCAGGGCGCCAGCGCCGATCAGGTGGGCGCCTACTTCGGCAACGTGATCGCCGACCCGTGGCGCCTGACGCTGTGGCACACCGTGTTCATGCTGCTGTCGGCCGTCGTGATCGCCAAGGGCGTGGTCGCCGGTCTTGAGCGCAGCCTGCGGATCATGATGCCGCTGCTGTTCGTGATGGTGCTGGTGCTGCTCGGCTACAGCATGACCACCGGGCATTTCATGGAAGGCGTGCATTTCATGTTCGACTTCCATCCGGACAAGGTGCTCGACGGCCTGCTGCCGGCGATGGGGCATGCGTTCTTCTCGCTCAGCGTGGGCGTCGGTTCGATCATGATCTATGGCGCTTACATGCCGAAACACACCTCGCTGTCCGGCACTGTCGTGGGCGTGGCGTTGCTCGACACATTCGTTTCGCTGCTGGCGGGGCTGGCGTTGTTTCCGATTGTGTTCGCCGGTGGCCTGAACCCCAGCGAAGGGCCGGGGCTGATGTTCGTCAGCCTGCCGTTCGCCTTCGGCAACGTGGCGTTCGGTCAGTTGATGGGCGTGGTGTTTTTCGTCCTGGTGGCTATCGCCGCCTGGAGCTCGGCCATTTCCTTGCTGGAGCCGATGGTCGCCTATCTGGTGGAGCGGACTAAAATCAGTCGTGCGTGGGTGACGTTCTGGCTGGCCTTCATCTGCTGGTTCGTCGGCCTGGGGACGGTGTTCTCCTTCAACATCTGGAAGGACGCCAAATTCTTCGTGAACGAAGGTGGCCTGTTCCACCTCTACCAGTGGGGCGCGGCGGGCGGTCTGGACTTCTTCGGCGTGATCGACTTCTTCACTTCGCGGATCATGCTGCCGCTCGGCGGGTTGTGCTTCGTGATGTTTGCCGGTTGGGTGATGGGGCGTGAGGCGGTGCGCGACGAACTGTCGATCCGCAGCCCGGCGCTGTTCGCCTTGTCCCTGTTCTTGATGCGCTATGTGGCGCCTATCGGCATTCTTGTGGTGTTTGCCGCCCAGCTCTGGAAGTGACGCTGACATGACGACACATATTCAACGTTCGGCGCTGTTGCCCTATCCGGCGCAGTTTCTCTACGACCTGGTCAACGACGTGGCGCGCTACCCGGAGTTCCTGCCGTGGTGCTCGTCCGCCGAGGTGCTGGAAAGCTCGGACGTCTACATGCGCGCCAGCGTCGGCGTGGCCAAGGGCGGCCTCAGCCAGCATTTCGTCACCCGCAACACGCTGGTGCCGGGGCAATCGATCGAGATGAACCTCGAAGAGGGGCCGTTCACGCAACTACACGGCATCTGGGTGTTCAAGCCGTTGGGCGAGAAGGCGTGCAAGATCAGCCTGGACTTGTCCTTCGACTACGCCGGCCCGCTGGTGCGCGCCACACTCGGCCCGCTGTTCAACCAGGCGGCCAACACCCTGGTGGATGCGTTCTGCCAGCGTGCCAAACAGAAACATGGCTGATCCGGTGATCGAGATCGAAGTGGTGTATGCGGCCGTCGACCGTCAGATTCTGCGTTCGGTGAGCGTGGGCGAGGGCACGACGGTGCGCGCTGCGCTGCTGGCGTCGGGCATCGGCGGCGAGTGTCCGGAACTGGATCTGGCGGCTTGTCCGTTGGGCATTTTCGGCAAGGTGGTCGCCGACCCGGAGAACCGTTCGGTGAGGGCCGGCGACCGTATCGAGATCTATCGCCCGCTGCTGGCCGACCCGAAAGAGGTGCGGCGTCTGCGTGCGGCCAAGGCCGCCGAGGCCAAAGCCCGAAAGCAGTGAGCCGGCCAGGCGCCAGGCAATAAAAAACCCGGAGTCTCCGGGTTTTTTATTGTGTCGCAGATTATTGCGGCGAGGTTTCCAGCGGCTCCGGCGTCGGCACCGGAACGGTTTCCACGCCATCCACGTCTTTCTGGATCTGATCGAGCAGGGAACCTGGCTTGACCGGTTTTTCCGGTTTCGGCTTCTCGCCGTTTTCTGTGGCAGGGGCGGTCACGGTGGTGCCGTTGTCCTTGCCGAGAATGGCTTCGTCACGGCTCACGCCGGGCATGAAGTCGCCGGACAGGCTGACCAGCTGGTCGTTTGCGTTGAAGTTGACGCTGATGCGTTCCTGTTGGCGTTCGCCGCCGCCTGGCTGCAGGCTGTACAGGTAATCCCAGCGGTCGGGATGGAATGTGTCGGCGATCAGGGGGTTGCCCATGATAAACCGCACTTGCCGCCGGGTCATTCCCGGACGCAACTGGTCTATCATGTCCTGCGTGACGACATTGCCCTGCTGGATGTCGATTTTGTAAACCCCGGGGAATGAACAACCGGCGAGTGCGAGCAGTCCCACGAAGGTGAAACTGGTTAGCAAGAGCTTGGTGATTAGCATCGGTGGTCGACGTCCACTAACTTGGCTGGGACAACGTAAACGCCGATCATACCC
>NZ_JBIVHR010000158.1:0-7551 GCF_044749305.1 Pseudomonas sp. NPDC089534
CATCGCTGGCAAGCCAGCTCCCACAGGGCTCTATGGTGCACATGGATTTTGCAAATACCCTGGATCCTTTGTGGGAGCCAGCCTGCTGGCGATGGCGGTCACAGGTTCTGTCAGAGGGCCTCGCGCGTTGGCTTACCGTCCACCAGGCGCTGGATGCGCAGCGGATTGGCGTTCTTCAGCGGTTCCGGCAGCAGGTGGTCGGGGTAGTTCTGGAAGCACACCGGGCGCAGGAAGCGGTCGATGGCCAGCGTGCCGACCGAAGTGCCGCGGGCATCGGAGGTCGCCGGGTACGGCCCGCCGTGCACCATCGAATCGCACACCTCGACCCCGGTCGGATAGCCGTTGAGCAGGATCCGCCCGACCTTCTGCTCCAGCAGCGGCGTCAGCTCCGCGAACTGCGCGAAGTCTTCCGGCTCACCGATGAGCGTCGCGGTGAGTTGCCCGTGCAGACCGTTGAGCGCCGCGTTCAATTGCGCCCGGTCTTGCACCTCGACCACCACCGTGGCCGGGCCGAACACCTCCTCTTGCAGCACCTCGTCGCCCTGGATCAGCAACCCTGCATCGGCCTTGAACAACTGCGGCTGCGCCTGGTTGCCCTGTTGCGGATTCCCCGCCAGGTGCGTGATGCCTGGGTGGGCCAGCAACTTCTGCAGGCCCTTGCCGTAGCTGGCGAGGGTGCCGCTGTTGAGCATGGTCTGCGCCGGTTGATCGGCGATCGACCCGGCCAGCTGCGCCACGAACGCACTGAACTGCGGCGAGCGCAGGCCGATCACCAGACCGGGGTTGGTGCAGAACTGGCCGCAGCCCTGCACCACCGAGGCCGTCAGGTCACGGGCTACGGACTCGGTGCGGGCGGCCAGCGCCTGCGGCAGCACGATCACCGGGTTGATGCTCGACATCTCGGCGAACACCGGGATCGGCTGCGGGCGTGCGGCCGCCATGTCGCACAGCGCCCGTCCGCCCTTGAGCGAACCGGTGAAGCCCACGGCCTGGATCGCCGGATGCTTGACCAGCCATTCGCCGACGCCTGCGCCATAGATCATGTTGAACACGCCCGCCGGCATGCCGGTCTTCTCGGCCGCACGGATCAGCGCGTCGGCCACCTGCTCGGCGGTGGCCATGTGACCGCCGTGGGCCTTGAACACCACCGGGCAGCCGGCGGCCAGCGCGGCGGCGGTGTCGCCGCCCGCCGTGGAGAACGCCAACGGAAAGTTGCTGGCACCGAACACCGCCACCGGCCCGAGGCCGATGCGGTACTGGCGCAGGTCCGGACGCTGCAGCGGCTGGCGCTCCGGCAACGGCAGATCGATCCGCGCCCCATAGAAATCACCGCGGCGCAGCACCTTGGCGAACAGGCGCATCTGGCCGCTGGTGCGGGCGCGCTCCCCTTGGATCCGCGCCGCCGGCAGCGCGGTTTCGCGGCAGACCACGGCCACGAATCCATCGTCCAGCGCGTCGAGCTCATCGGCGATCGCCTCCAGGAACTGTGCCCGGCGCTCTGCGCTGAGGCTGCGGTAGGCCGGGTACGCGGCGGCGGCCGCTTGGGCGGCGGCGTCCACCTCCTCTGCCGTGGCCTGGAAAAAATCGCAAGGCAACGGTTCACCGGTGCAGGCATCGATGCTCTGCAACTTGACCTTGCCGACCGCGCTGCGACGTCCGCCGATGTAGTTGAGGCCGAGAATCTGAATCATGGGATCTCCTTAAAGGGTGCCGATGCTGCCGGGGGCGAAAACCGCGTCGACCGGGGCGATGCCGTTGACCAGCGGCGCGCCGAATTCGGCCTGGCTGATCTCGAACACATCGCCCGGACGGGTGCGGACACCGTCGGCAAACGACAGCGTCGCGGTGCCGAAGAAATGAATGTGCACATCGCCCGGCCGCAGGAACTGGGCGTACTTAAAGTGGTGGTATTCGAGGTTCGCCAGGCTGTGGCACATGTTGGCTTCGCCGCTCAAGAACTCGTTCTGCCACAGCGTTTCGCCGTCGCGCAGGATGCGGCTGGTGCCCGCCAGGTGCGGCGGCAGCTCACCGACCCGAAGTTCCGGGCCGAAACTGCAGCTGCGCAGTTTCGAATGGGCCAGGTACAGGTAGTTCTTGCGCTCCATGACGTGGTCGGAGAACTCGTTGCCCAACGCAAAGCCGAGGCGGTACGGCTTGCCGTCGTGCCCGATGACGTAGAGCCCGGTGAGCTCCGGCTCTTCGCCGGCGTCTTCGGCGAACGGCGGCAGCGGAAACGGCTGCCCCGGCCGCACGACAATGCTGCCGTCGCCCTTGTAGAACCACTCCGGCTGCACCCCGGCCTGCCCCGCCGCCGGTTTGCCGCCCTCCACGCCCCATTTGAAGATGCGCAGGGTGTCGGTCATCGTCGCTTCGTCGCCGGCCTGCTGGTGCATCTTGTCCCGGGCCGAGGCGCTGCCCAGGTGCGTGAGGCCGGTGCCGCTGACCAGCAGGTGCGCCGGATCCGGATGGTCGAGCGGCGGCAGGATGCGCAACCGCTCCCGCAGTTCGGCGTAGTCGTGGCTGATGCCCAGGCCGAAGGCCTGCATCTGCTGCGCGAGGCTGACGCCGGCCTCGATGGCCGCCAACGCCAGATCGCGCACGGCGCGCACGTCCTGCACCTCGCGCACCAGACCGCCCTCGACCACGCCGACGCGGCGTTCGCCGTTACTCAATTCGAATTGCACCAGATGCATGTGATCTCTCCTGTCAACAAAATGTCTGGACACCGGAAAACCTATGTCCGCTAGGTAGCGTCAGGTCCGGGTCGCACCCCGCGCACTGGCGGCGAACTGGTCCGCCGGCAATACGTGTTTGCGCTCAAGCACCCGGTAAACCACAGCGGTCAGCATCAGTCCGAACACCATCACCCCGGACAGGAAGTACAGGCCCGAGGCGAGGTTGCCGGTGTATTCCTTCAGTGCGCCGATCACGAACGGGCCGATGTAGCCGCCCAGGTTGCCCACCGAGTTGATCAGCGCGATGCCCGCCGCCGCGCTGGCGCCGGCGAAGAACCGCCCCGGCAGGGTCCAGAACACCGCCGTGCAGGAAAACAGCGCGAACGCCACCAGGCACAGCGCCGCCAGCTGCATCGCCGGCAACGCCAGCCAGGCGCTGAAGAACAGGCCGAGCGCGCCCAGCACGTAGAGCACCGCCAGATGACCGTAGCGGTCGTTCAGCCGGTCGGAGCTGCGCGGCACGATCAGCAGGCCGACGATGCCGAAGAGGTACGGCACCGCCGACACGAAACCGGTGACCAGGTCGCTGCCGCCGAACTGCTTGATCAGGGTCGGCAGCCACAGGCCCAGGCCGTAGATGCTCAAGGTCACCGGCAGGTAGAACAGCGCCAGCAGCAAGACGCGTTTGTCCTTGAGCGCGTGCAGCGGGTTGCCGTGGCGGGTCTGGCCGTATTCCTGCAGATCCCTTTTCAGCTCGCCGCTGAGCCAGTCCTTTTCGGACCGGTCCATCCAGTCCACCTGCTCCGGGCCGTCCGGCAGCCAGCGCAGCACCGGCCAGGTCAGCAGGATCGCCGGGGTGCCGATGACGATGAACAGCCATTGCCAGCCATGCAGGCCGAGGATGCCGTCCATGCCCAGCAGGCCGCCGGACACCGGGCCGGTGATCATCATGGCGATGGGCTGGGACAGGATGAACAGCCCGAGGATCTTGCCCCGGTGGCGCACCGGAAACCATTGGGTGATGTAGTACAGGACGCCGGGAAAGAACCCCGCCTCCGCCGCGCCGAGCAGAAAGCGCATCACATAGAAGCTGTGCGGCCCCTGGACGAACGCCATGCCGATGGTGATGGCGCCCCAGGTGATCATGATCCGCGCGAACCAGCGCCTTGCGCCGAAGCGTTCGAGCAGCAGGTTGCTGGGGATCTCCAGCAGGAAATAGCCGATGAAGAACAGGCCGGCGCCGAGCCCGTAGGCCGCATCGCCGATGCCGATGTCGGCGCCCATGTGCAGCTTGGCGAAGCCAACGGCGGAGCGGTCCACGTAGGCGATCAGGTACAGCAGGATCAGGAAGGGAATCAGTTTCAGGGTGATGCGCCGGACAAGCCGCTGTTCCTGGCTCATGGGGTCGGTCTCCGATTGTTGTTGTTATGGAACCTCGGGGAATGCCTCAGGCGAACGTCGCCAGGGCCGATCCTCTCGTTGAAATCGACTATATAGTAATACTTATTAGACGCCAACACTTCCACATCAGCCGATTTTCGCTTAGCTTAAGCCAAAGCTCGCAAACAATAGTCTTACAATAAGAGAACCGATCATGTCTGATAAGAAACCCGCCCTGCGCTCGGCCCAATGGTTCGGCACCGCCGACAAGAACGGCTTCATGTACCGCAGCTGGATGAAGAATCAGGGCATCGCCGACCATCAGTTCCACGGCAAGCCGATCATCGGCATCTGCAACACCTGGTCGGAGCTGACACCGTGCAACGCGCACTTTCGCCAGATCGCCGAGCACGTGAAGCGCGGCGTGATCGAGGCCGGCGGATTTCCGGTGGAGTTCCCGGTGTTCTCCAACGGCGAGTCGAACCTGCGCCCCACCGCCATGCTCACCCGCAACCTGGCGAGCATGGACGTGGAGGAAGCCATCCGCGGCAACCCCATCGACGGCGTGGTGCTGCTGACCGGTTGCGACAAGACCACCCCGGCGCTGCTGATGGGCGCGGCCAGCTGCGACGTGCCGGCCATCGTCGTCACCGGCGGGCCGATGCTCAACGGCAAGCACAAGGGCAAGGACATCGGTTCCGGCACCGTGGTCTGGCAGCTCAGCGAACAGGTCAAGGCCGGCACCATCACGATTGACGATTTCCTCGCAGCCGAGGGCGGCATGTCCCGCTCCGCCGGCACCTGCAACACCATGGGCACCGCGTCCACCATGGCCTGCATGGCCGAAGCGCTGGGCACCTCCCTGCCCCACAACGCGGCGATCCCGGCGGTGGACGCGCGGCGCTACGTGCTGGCGCACATGTCCGGCATGCGCGCGGTGGAGATGGTGCGCGAAGACCTGCGGCTGTCGAAGATCCTGACCAAGCAAGCGTTCGAGAACGCGATCCGGGTCAACGCGGCGATCGGTGGTTCGACCAACGCGGTGATCCACCTCAAAGCCATCGCCGGGCGCATCGGCGTCGAGCTGGATCTGGACGACTGGACGCGCATCGGCCGCGGCATGCCGACCCTCGTCGACCTGCAGCCGTCCGGGCGTTTCCTGATGGAAGAGTTCTACTACGCCGGAGGCTTGCCGGCGGTGCTGCGGCGCCTGGGTGAGGCCCATCTGATTCCGAATCCGGACGCATTGACCGTCAACGGCAAAACCATCCGCGAGAACACCCAGGACGCGCCGATCTACGGCGAAGACGAAGTGATCCGCACCCTCGACAACCCGATCCGCGCCGACGGCGGCATCTGCGTGCTGCGCGGCAACCTGGCGCCGCTCGGCGCGGTGCTCAAGCCCTCAGCCGCGACGCCGGCGCTGATGCAGCACCGTGGCCGCGCCGTGGTGTTCGAGAACTTCGACCACTACAAGGCACGGATCAACGACCCGGAACTGGACGTTGACGCGAACTCGGTGCTGGTGATGAAGAACTGCGGGCCGAAGGGTTATCCGGGCATGGCCGAAGTCGGCAACATGGGGCTGCCGGCCAAGCTGCTGGCCCAGGGCGTGACCGACATGGTGCGCATCTCCGATGCGCGGATGAGCGGCACGGCGTACGGCACCGTGGTGCTGCATGTCGCCCCGGAAGCGGCGGCAGGCGGGCCGCTCGCCGCCGTGCAGGAAGGCGACTGGATCGAGCTGGACTGCGCCAATGGGCGTTTGCACCTGGACATCCCGGACGCCGAACTGGCGGCGCGCCTGGCGGACCTGCAACCGCCGCAGCCATTGCTGGTGGGGGGTTACCGTCAGCTGTACATCGACCATGTGCTGCAGGCGGACCAGGGCTGCGACTTCGACTTCCTGGTCGGCTGCCGGGGCGCCGAAGTCCCGCGCCACTCGCACTGACAAGCCTGCTGTAAGGGAAACCTGTGGCGAGGGAGCTTGCTCCCGCTTGAGCGCGCAGCGCTCACAGGCTCCCGGGGGGCGCTGCGCACCCCGGCGGGAGCAAGCTCCCTCGCCACAGAACCCTCTTCTGCATTTGCTTCAAGACTGCATTGCGCCTGCTATGATGCCGGGCACCGCTCACCCACAGGATCGCCCCGCTCCCCATGGATTACCGCAAACCCTCCGACCGCAAAAGCATGCATTCGCGCATCGTCCAGGAACTGGGCCTGCAGATCGTTTCCGGACGCTTCCCGCCCGACGACAAACTGCCCGCCGAAGCCTTGCTGTGCGAGGAGTACGCGGTGAGCCGGCCGGTGCTGCGCGAAGCCACGCGGGTGCTGGTGGCCAAGGGGCTGGTGTATTCGAAGCCGCGGGTCGGCACCGTGGTCAAGCCGCGCCGCGAATGGCACATGCTCGACCCGGACGTGCTGCACTGGCTGATGCAGAGCAGCCCGCAGAACGAGTTCTTCAATGTGCTGACCAGCGTGCGCAGCATCATCGAGCCGGCCGCCGCCGCCCTCGCCGCCCAGCACGCCACCGAGGCCGACATCGCCGCCATCGGCGAGGCCTACCGGCGCATGGAAGCGGCGCCGACCCCGGAGGCCCTGCTGCAGCCGGACCTGGATTTCCACAGCCGCATCGCCGACGCCACCCACAACGACCTGCTCGCCAACCTGTGCAACATGCTCTCGGTGGCGATCGCCGAAGCGCTCAAGCACTCCAACCAGCGGCCGAACCTGCACGAACTGGCGCTGCCGCGGCACAAGGCGATCCTGACCGCCATCGAGAACCGCGATGCCCTCGGCGCACGGCACGCGACGCTGGTGCAGCTGGATGATGCGCGCAGCGCCTTGAGCGTGGTGCTCGGCACCGACCTTTCCTGATCACTGAAGATCCCCTGTGGGAGCCAGCCTGCTGGCGATGGCGTGCTGTCAGTCAGCATCGGTGCGCCAGGCAGGCTGCAATCGCCAGCAGGCTGGCTCCCACAGGGTCTGCGACATTCACGAGACACAAAAAAAGCCGCAACCCGGAGGTTGCGGCTTTGTCGTTTCAGCCCGCAAGGATCAGTGGGCAAACAGCGAATTGCCCTTCTGCCCCGCCAGCTTCTCAGGCTTGATCAGGAACTTCGCCAGCGCCGGCAGCAGCCACAGCGCGCCGAACATGTTCCACAGCAGCATGAAGGTCAGCATCAGGCCCATGTCGGCCTGGAACTTGATCGCCGAGAAGATCCAGGTGCACACGCCGATGGCCAGGCACAGGCCGGTGAACAGCACCGCCTTGCCGGTGGACTTCAGGGTCTGGTAGTAGGCTTCCTGCAACGGCAGGCCGGCGCGCAGGAAACTCTCCAGGCGGCTGTAGATGTAGATGCCGTAGTCCACGCCGATCCCCACGCCCAACGCCACCACCGGCAGGGTCGCGACCTTGACGCCGATGCCCATGAACGCAATCAGAGCGTTTCCCAGAACAGAGGTCAGCACCAGCGGAAGGACGATGAACAGGGTCGCC
>NZ_JBIVHR010000159.1:0-7210 GCF_044749305.1 Pseudomonas sp. NPDC089534
TACGCGCTGTCCCGCGTCGCCAGCCAGAAGTACAGCGGCGAGGTCACCAGCAGCCGCACATTTCCAAGGAAACCCTGGAATTCCACCACGACAAGCACCACAACACCTACGTCGTGAACCTGAACAACCTGGTGCCAGGCACCGAGTTCGAAGGCAAGACCCTGGAAGAGATCGTCAAGACTTCCTCGGGCGGCATCTTCAACAACGCAGCCCAGGTCTGGAACCACACCTTCTACTGGAACTGCCTGGCGCCAAACGCCGGCGGTCAACCGACCGGCGCACTGGCCGAAGCGATCAACGCCGCTTTCGGTTCGTTCGACAAGTTCAAGGAAGAGTTCAGCAAGACCTCGATCGGCACCTTCGGCTCCGGCTGGGGCTGGCTGGTGAAAAAGGCTGACGGTTCCCTGGCCCTGGCCAGCACCATCGGCGCCGGCAACCCGCTGACCAACGGCGACACCCCGCTGCTGACCTGCGACGTCTGGGAACACGCCTACTACATCGACTACCGCAACCTGCGTCCTAAGTACGTCGAGGCGTTCTGGAACCTGGTCAACTGGAAGTTCGTGGCCGAGCAGTTCGAAGGCAAGACCTTCACCGCTTAAGCTGCACGCCAGACAAAAACCCGGCCTTGGCCGGGTTTTTTTATGCCTGCAAACGGGCACTGCATCACAGCCGATGCCTTTTCCCACAATGAAAGCGGCCCTCGCCCCCTTGCCCCAAATCCACGGAGGACTAACATCAGACAGAGGAAAAATTGTCCGACCGTTCCTCAAGTTGGAGGCCGATTCAACCGACACAGTGTCACTAGGGCAAAGACTCCAGACGGCAGCATTCCGGCCAAGCCCACGGACAAATGTCCCGCGGCCCGATTGTCCCTTTGACTGCCAACAACGGATTGCCAATACTCATGGCAACTTGACGCTACCCGCACGGAACAAGGAATAACCCTTTGAAGCTGGAACTCAAGAACAGCTTGTCGGTGAAGTTGCTC
The DNA here is from genome assembly GCF_044749305.1 of Pseudomonas sp. NPDC089534. Lineage (NCBI taxonomy): Bacteria > Pseudomonadati > Pseudomonadota > Gammaproteobacteria > Pseudomonadales > Pseudomonadaceae > Pseudomonas > Pseudomonas sp. NPDC089534. The sequence continues at coordinate 992 of NZ_JBIVHR010000159.1, forward strand.
CGGGTCGTGCTTCTGTCGGCATTGATCGTCGGCGTGGTCTTGAGCTGCGCGCAGATCGTCTTCGATGCCTATAAGACACGCCAGGCCGTCGCCGGCGATGCCGAGCGCATCCTCGACATGTTCCGCGATCCTTCCACCCAGGCGGTCTACAGCCTGGACAAGGAGATGGGCATGCAGGTGATCGAAGGCCTGTTCCAGGACGACGCCGTGCGTCAGGCGTCCATCGGCCATCCCAACGAGGCCATGCTCGCGCAGAAGTCCCGCGAGCTGCAGCAGTCAAACAGCCGCTGGCTCACCGACCTGATCCTCGGCCAGGAACGCACGTTCACCACCCAACTGGTGGGACGCGGCCCCTACAGCGAATACTACGGCGACCTGAGCATCACCCTCGACACCGCCACCTACGGCCAGGGCTTCATCGTCAGTTCGGTGATCATCTTCATTTCCGGCGTGCTGCGCGCCCTCGCCATGGGCCTGGTGCTGTACCTGGTCTATCACTGGCTGCTGACCAAGCCGCTGTCGCGGATCATCGAGCACCTGACCGAAATCAATCCCGACCGCCCCAGCGAACACAAGATCCCGCAGCTCAAGGGCCACGAGAAGAACGAACTGGGAATCTGGATCAACACCGCCAACCAGTTGCTCGAATCCATCGAACGCAACACCCACCTGCGCCATGAAGCGGAAAACAGTCTGTTGCGCATGGCCCAGTACGATTTCCTCACCGGCCTGCCGAACCGCCAGCAACTGCAGCAGCAACTGGACAAGATCCTCGTCGACGCCGGCAAGCTTCAGCGCCGGGTCGCAGTGCTGTGCGTAGGCCTGGACGACTTCAAGGGCATCAACGAACAGTTCAGCTACCAGACCGGCGACCAGTTGCTGCTCGCCCTGGCCGACCGCCTGCGCGGCCACAGCGGACGCCTCGGCGCCCTCGCCCGTCTCGGCGGCGACCAGTTCGCCCTGGTGCAGGCCGACATCGAACAGCCCTACGAGGCGGCGGAACTGGCGCAAAGCATCCTCGACGACCTGGAGGCGCCGTTCGCCCTCGACCATCAGGAAATCCGCCTGCGGGCGACCATCGGCATCACCCTGTTCCCCGAGGACGGCGACAGCACCGAGAAGCTGCTGCAGAAGGCCGAGCAGACCATGACCCTGGCCAAGACCCGTTCGCGCAACCGCTACCAGTTCTACATCGCCAGCGTCGACAGCGAAATGCGCCGCCGCCGCGAACTGGAAAAGGACCTGCGCGACGCCTTGCTGCGCGGCCAGTTCCACCTCGTCTACCAACCGCAGATCAGCTACCGCGACCACCGGGTGGTCGGCGTCGAAGCGCTGATCCGCTGGCAGCATCCGGAACACGGGCTGGTGCCGCCGGACCTGTTCATTCCGCTGGCCGAGCAGAACGGCACCATCATCGCCATCGGCGAATGGGTGCTGGACCAGGCCTGCAAGCAGCTTCGCGAATGGCATGACCAGGGCTTCGTCGACCTGCGCATGGCGGTCAACCTGTCCACCGTGCAACTGCACCACGCCGAACTGCCGCGGGTGGTCAACAACCTGCTGCAGATCTACCGCCTGCCGCCGCGCAGCCTGGAGCTGGAGGTCACCGAAACCGGCCTGATGGAAGACATCAGCACCGCCGCCCAGCACCTGCTCAGCCTGCGCCGTTCCGGGGCGCTGATCGCCATCGACGACTTCGGCACCGGCTACTCGTCGCTGAGCTATCTCAAGAGCCTGCCGCTGGACAAGATCAAGATCGACAAGAGCTTCGTCCAGGACCTGCTGGACGACGACGATGACGCGACCATCGTGCGCGCCATCATCCAGCTGGGCAAAAGCCTGGGCATGCAGGTGATCGCCGAAGGCGTGGAAACCGCCGAGCAGGAGACCTACATCATTTCCGAGGGCTGCCACGAAGGCCAGGGCTACCACTACAGCAAGCCGCTGCCGGCCCGGGAGCTGGGCGCCTACCTCAAGCAGGCCCAGCGCAGCAACGCGGCCATCCTCTGAAAACCGGCGCCGAGGCGGCCGTGTCGGCCCCCTGCGACCGATCCCGCGCAAGCCCTGCGCAAACAAGAAATATTTCCAGTCACGGCCCTTTACACATAATGCGAAAGATTTGCATTATGTCGCAGTTTTGCGCGCGCCCCGCGCCTGTCCACTCAATTACCGAAGCAGGATGTTCGCCATGATTCGTATGCCTCTGGCTACCGCCAGTCTGCTGGCCATCGCTATTTCCCTCGCCGGTTGCGGCGAAGGCAAAGACAAAGAAAAGGCGGCCGCCCAGGCGCCGGTTCCGGCCGCCAGCACTGCCGCCGCTCCTGCTCCGGCCGCCGCCGGCAAAGTCGACGAAGCCGCCGGCAAAGCCGTCGTCTCGCACTACGCCGACATCGTCTACGCCGTCTACAGCGATGCCGAGTCCACCGCCAAGACCCTGCAGACCGCCGTCGACGCCTTCCTGGCCAAGCCCAACGCCGACACCCTCAAAGCCGCCAAGGCCGCCTGGGTCGCCGCGCGCGTGCCTTACCTGCAGAGCGAAGTGTTCCGCTTCGGCAACACCATCATCGACGACTGGGAAGGTCAGGTTAACTCCTGGCCCCTGGACGAAGGCCTGATCGACTACGTCGACAAGTCCTACGAACACGCGCTGGGCAACCCGGGCGCCACCGCCAACATCATCGCCAACACCGAGATCCAGATCGGCGAAGACAAGGTCGACGTCAAGGACATCACCCCGGAGAAACTCGCCAGCCTGAACGAGCTGGGCGGCTCCGAAGCCAACGTCGCCACCGGCTACCACGCCATCGAATTCCTGCTGTGGGGCCAGGACCTGAACGGCACCGGCCCGGGCGCCGGCAACCGTCCGGCCTCGGACTACCTGGAAGGCGCCGGCGCCACCGGCGGCCACAACGACCGTCGCCGCGCCTACCTGAAGGCCGTGACCCAACTGCTGGTCAGCGACCTGGAAGAGATGGTCGGCAACTGGAAGCCGAACGTGGCCGACAACTACCGCGCCACCCTGGAAGCCGAACCGGCCGAAGCCGGCCTGCGCAAGATGCTGTTCGGCATGGGCAGCCTGTCCCTCGGCGAACTGGCGGGCGAGCGCATGAAGGTGTCCCTGGAGGCCAACTCTCCGGAAGACGAACAGGACTGCTTCAGCGACAACACCCACAACTCGCACTTCTACGATGCCAAGGGCGTGCGCAACGTCTACCTGGGCGAGTACACCCGCGTCGACGGCACCAAGATGACCGGCCCGAGCCTGTCGTCCCTGGTGGCCAAGGCCGACCCGGCCGCCGACACCGCCCTGAAGAACGATCTGGCCGCCACCGAAGCCAAGATCCAGGTCATGGTCGACCACGCCAACAAGGGCGAGCACTACGACCAACTGATCGCCGCCGGCAACACCGCCGGCAACCAGATCGTGCGTGACGCCATCGCGTCCCTGGTCAAGCAGACCGGTTCGATCGAGGCCGCCGCCGGCAAACTGGGCATCAGCGACCTGAACCCGGACAACGCCGATCACGAGTTCTGATCCGCGCTGCACGAATGAAAAAGGCGACCTTCGGGTCGCCTTTTTTTGTTTGCCCCACATCAAGCAAACGATAATTCCTCTTATTCAATCCCCCTCGCCCTGTTAGACTTTGCGCCTTCAAAATTGCCGCTGCCGCAGGAAGTCTGATGCCCTCGCTGCCTCTTCGCTTGTCCGCACTGTGTCTGGCCCTGGGCCTGAGTGCCTGCGATGACGCCCCGCGCTTCACCAAGGCCGAACCGGGCGAAGCCCGTTCCGGCGGCAGCGCTACCGTGACCAAGAGCGACCGGAACGCGTTTTCCCTGCCGTCGGCCAACCTGCCGCCGTCGCGCCGGGTGGACTTCAGCGTCGGCAACAGTTTCTTCCGCAGCCCCTGGGTGATCGCGCCTTCGACCACCACCGCCCGAGACGGCCTCGGTCCGCTGTTCAACACCAATGCCTGCCAGGGTTGCCACATCAAGGACGGCCGCGGCCACCCGCCTGCGCCCGACGCGGTCAATGCGGTGTCGATGCTGGTGCGCCTGTCGATCCCCGATGCGCCGGAGTTCGCCAAGGTCATCGAACAGACGGGCGTGGTGCCGGAGCCGGTCTACGGCGGCCAGTTCCAGGACATGGCCGTGCCCGGCGTCGCGCCGGAAGGCAAGGTGCGGGTCGAATACACCCCGGTGCCCGTCCGTTTCAAGGACGGCACCGAAGTCGAACTGCAAAAGCCCGTCCTGCAGCTCACCCAGCTCGGCTACGGCCCGATGCACCCCGACACCCGGTTCTCGGCACGGGTCGCCCCGCCGATGATCGGCCTGGGCCTGCTCGAAGCGATCCCCGAGGAGGCGATCCTCGCCAACGCCGCCGCCCAGGCCAAAGAGGGCAACGGCATCAGCGGCCGGCCGAACCGGGTCTGGGACGACGCGCAGCAAAGGACCGTCCTGGGCCGTTTCGGCTGGAAAGCCGGGCAACCGAGCCTCAATCAACAAAACGTTCACGCGTTCTCTGGTGACATGGGCCTCACCACCGGCCTGAGACCCTTCGATGACTGCACCGACGCGCAAACCGCCTGCAAGCAGGCGCCGAACGGCAACGGCCCGGACGGCGAGCCGGAAGTCAGCGACAACATCCTGCGCCTGGTGCTGTTCTACAGCCGCAACCTGGCCGTCCCGGCGCGGCGCGGCGTCGACGATCCGCAAGTGCTGGCCGGCAAGAACCTGTTCTTCCAGGCCGGCTGCCAGTCCTGCCACACACCGAAATACACCACCGCCGCCGACGCCGCGGAGCCAGAACTGGCCAATCAAGTGATCCGCCCCTACAGCGATCTGCTGCTGCATGACATGGGCGAAGGCCTGGCCGACAACCGCACCGAATTCCAGGCCACCGGCCGCGAATGGCGCACCCCGCCGCTGTGGGGCATCGGCCTGACGCAGACGGTCAGCGGCCACACCCGGTTCCTGCACGACGGCCGCGCCCGCGACCTGCTCGAAGCCGTGCTCTGGCACGGCGGCGAAGCGCAGAAGGCGCAGCAACAGGTTTTGTCTTTCAACGCCGAACAGCGCGCCGCGCTGCTGGCGTTTCTGAACTCACTTTAAACACTTAAAAGAATCGGGAGCCCGACATGTTCCGTCCCAAGCTGTTGTTCACCAGCCTTGCCGCACTGGCCCTGGGCGCATGCTCGCCGCAGGATCCGCAGGCGGTCACCTCGGCCGCCATCGCCAAGTCGGTGATCCTGCCGACCTACACCCGCTGGGTCGAGGCCGACAAGCAACTCGCCATCAGCGCCCTCGCCTACTGCCAGGGCAAAGAGACCCTGGACACCGCCCGCGCCGACTTCCTCCACGCGCAGAAGGCCTGGGCCGAACTGCAGCCGCTGCTGATCGGCCCGCTGGCCGAGGGCAACCGCTCGTGGCAGGTGCAGTTCTGGCCGGACAAGAAGAACCTCGTCGGCCGTCAGGTCGAGCAGCTCGTCACCGCCCAGCCGCAGATCGACGCCGCCGCCCTGGCCAAGTCCAGCGTCGTGGTGCAGGGCCTGTCGGCCTACGAGTACATCCTGTTCGACAGCAAGCCTGACGTGGCCGACGCCGCCCAGAAAGCCAAGTACTGCCCGCTGCTGGTCGCCATCGGCGAGCGCCAGAAGCAACTGGCCGAAGAGATCCTGCAGACCTGGAACAACACCGACGGCATGCTCGCGCAGATGAGCAAGTTCCCCAACCAGCGCTACGCCGACTCCCACGAAGCGATCGCCGATCTGCTGCGGGTGCAGGTCACCGCCCTCGACACCCTGAAGAAAAAGCTCGGCACGCCGATGGGCCGCCAGAGCAAGGGCGTGCCGCAGCCGTTCCAGGCCGATGCGTGGCGCAGCCAGTCGTCGCTGACGGCGATGGAGGCCAGCCTCGCCGCCGCCAAGACCGTCTGGGAAGGCGTCGACAACAAAGGCCTGCGCGGCCTGCTGCCGGCCGAGCAGAAGCCGTTGGCGGACAAGATCGACGCCGCCTATGCCGCGTCGCTCAAGCTGTTCGGCAGCACCCAGCGCTCGTTGACCGAAATGCTCGGCGACGACGCCGGCCGCCAGCAGCTCAACGACATCTACGACAGCCTCAACGTCGTCCACCGCCTGCACGAAGGCGAGCTGGCCAAGGCGCTGGGCATCCAACTGGGCTTCAACGCCAACGTCGGTGACTGTTGAGGGCACGTGCCATGCT
>NZ_JBIVHR010000160.1:0-6719 GCF_044749305.1 Pseudomonas sp. NPDC089534
CAAAGATCATCCTGGACGAAATGGAGCAGGCGGAGGCGCTGATGGCCGGGTCGCGACTCAGAAGCCAAACGACTTGGCGTGAAGATGTACGGCGGCCAGGCCATCAAGGCCGGCAACATCATCGTGCGTCAGCGCGGCACTCAGTTCCACGCTGGCTACGGCGTTGGCATGGGCAAGGATCACACCCTGTTCGCGAAAATCGAAGGCGTGATCAAGTTCGAAGTAAAAGGCGCTTTCAACCGCCGTTACGTGAGCGTTGTCGCAGCCTAATTGCGAGAATGCTGGAGAAGCCCTGTCTTGCGACGGGGCTTTTTCGTTTGTGGGGTGAGTCTCTTGCAAAGCTGTTTGTATGGGCTGTCGGCGTGCGATGCAGGTCGTGTATGGGGTCGCTGCGCTCATCTTTGCAAGAGTCTTATGTCTTGATTGTTTTTCGGCTCGTCCGTGCGGCGAGAGGCGTTGGTTATGAAGTTTGTTGATGAAGTATCGATCCGCGTAAAGGCCGGCGACGGCGGCAACGGGTGCATGAGCTTCCGTCGCGAGAAGTTCATTGAGAACGGCGGTCCCAATGGTGGCGACGGCGGTGACGGCGGTTCCATCTATATGATGGCCGACGAAAACCTCAATACCCTGGTGGACTACCGTTACACCCGGCATTTCGATGCCGAGCGCGGTTCCAATGGCGGCAGCACCGACTGCACCGGCAAGAAGGGCGAGGATCTGATCCTGCGTGTGCCGGTCGGCACCACGGTGATCGACTCGTCCACCCAGGAAGTGATCGGCGACCTGACCAAGTCCGGCCAGAAACTGCTGGTGGCTCATGGTGGCTGGCACGGGCTGGGCAATACCCGTTTCAAGTCCAGCACCAACCGTGCGCCGCGCCAGACCACGCCGGGCAAGCCGGGTGAGCAGCGCGACCTGAAGCTGGAAATGAAAGTGCTGGCCGACGTCGGCCTGCTGGGCCTGCCGAACGCCGGCAAGAGCACCTTCATCCGTTCGGTATCGGCCGCCAAGCCGAAGGTCGCCGACTACCCGTTCACCACGTTGGTGCCGAACCTGGGTGTGGTCAGTGTCGACCGCTGGAAGAGCTTCGTCATCGCCGACATTCCGGGGCTGATCGAAGGCGCTTCCGACGGTGCCGGCCTGGGCATCCGTTTCCTCAAGCACCTGGCGCGTACCCGTCTGCTGCTGCACCTCGTGGACATGGCGCCGCTGGACGAAAGCAGCGCGGCGGATGCGGCGGAAGTGATCGTCAACGAGCTGACCAAGTTCAGCCCTTCGCTGGCTGAGCGCGACCGTTGGCTGATCCTGAACAAGTGCGACCAGATCCTTGAAGAGGAGCACGAAGCACGGGTCAAGGAAGTGGTCGAGCGCCTGCAGTGGGAAGGCCCGGTCTACGTGATCTCGGCCATCGCCAAAGACGGCACCGAGCGCCTCACCCGCGACATCATGCGTTACCTGGAGGATCGCGCCGACCGACTGGCCAATGATCCGGCCTACCAGGAAGAGCTGGCCGACCTCGATCAGCGCATCGAAGACGAGGCCCGCGCCCAGTTGCAGGCGCTGGACGACCAGCGTGCCCTGCGCCGCAGCGGCGTGAAGTCGGTCCATGACATCGGCGACGATGATTGGGACGAGGAAGATGTGGATGATGACGACGGTCCGGAAATCATTTACGTGCGCGACTGATCCGTTGCAGTAAACTTAAGCGCCGCTCAATCGAGCGGCGTTTTGGTATCTGGAAAACGGTAGCCACAAATAACGTCACGGGCAGCGCTGGGTCGCGCTGTCCTCAAGCTAAGGTTGAAGATGATGCGGAGCAAGGTGACAGGTGCGCAGCGTTGGGTCGTGAAGATCGGCAGCGCTTTGCTGACGGCTGACGGCAAGGGGCTGGATCGTGCGGCAATGGGTGTCTGGGTCGAGCAGATGGTGGCTTTGCACGAAGCGGGCGTGGAGCTGGTGCTGGTGTCCTCCGGGGCGGTGGCGGCCGGCATGAGCCGTCTGGGCTGGAACGCACGACCCAGTGCGATGCACGAGCTCCAGGCGGCCGCTGCCATCGGCCAGATGGGGCTCGTGCAGGCCTGGGAATCGAGCTTTGCCGAGCATGGCCGGCATACTGCGCAGATCCTCCTGACCCATGATGACCTGTCCGACCGCAAGCGCTACCTGAACGCCCGCAGCACCTTGCGTGCGCTGGTCGAGCTGAAAGTGATCCCGGTGATCAACGAAAACGACACCGTGGTCACCGATGAGATCCGTTTCGGCGACAACGACACCCTGGCGGCGCTGGTGGCCAACCTGGTGGAGGCCGACCTGCTGGTGATCCTGACGGACCGCGACGGCATGTTCGATGCCGACCCGCGCAGCAATCCGGATGCGCAGCTGATCTACGAGGCCCGTGCCGACGATCCGGCGCTGGATGCGGTGGCGGGCGGCACCGGTGGCGCGCTGGGGCGCGGCGGCATGCAGACCAAGCTGCGGGCGGCGCGTCTGGCGGCCCGTTCCGGTGCGCACACCATCATTGTCGGCGGGCGTCTTGAGCGGGTGCTGGATCGTCTCAAGGCGGGCGAGCGCATCGGTACGCTGCTGTCGCCGGAGCGCGGCATGCTGGCGGCACGCAAGCAGTGGCTGGCCGGGCATCTGCAGACCCGTGGCACGCTGGTGCTGGACGACGGGGCGGTGTCGGCGTTGTCCCAGGGCAACAAGAGCCTGCTGCCGGTCGGCGTCAAGCTGGTGCAGGGCAGTTTCCGCCGTGGCGAGATGGTGGTCTGCGTGGCGCCGGACGGTCGTGAGATCGCTCGTGGCCTGGCCAACTACAGCGCCCTGGAGGCGCAGAAGATCATCGGTCAGTCGTCGGATGCGATTGTCGGCCTGCTGGGCTATATGGCCGAGCCTGAGCTGGTTCACCGTGACAACCTGATTCTGGTTTGAGGATGCGTGCGATGCGGATTGCAAAAGGACTGTTCGGGCTGCTGATGGCGCTGCCGTTGGCGGTCTCTGCCGAGGAGATCGGTCAGGTGTCGACCGTGTTCAAGTTTGTCGGTCCCAATGACCGTATCGTGGTCGAGGCGTTCGATGATCCCAAGGTCGATGGCGTGACCTGCTACCTCTCCCGCGCCAAGACGGGTGGGGTGAAGGGCGGCTTGGGGTTGGCCGAGGATCGCGCCGAGGCGTCCATCGCCTGCCGTCAGGTCGGGCCGATCCGGTTCAAGGGTGAGCTGAAGGATGGCGAAGAGGTGTTCAAGGAGCGCACGTCGCTGGTGTTCAAGACCATGCAGGTGGTGCGTTTCCTCGACAAGAAGCGCAATACCTTGGTGTATCTGGTCTATAGCGACCGCCTGATCGAGGGCAGTCCGCAGAATGCGGTGACGGCGATCCCGATCCTGCCGTGGGCGCCTGCTCAGTAGTTGTACGAGGGCTCCCGCATGGGCTGTGCGCGGCACGGCTCCTGTGGGAGCCAGCCTGCTGGCGATGGCGTCAGTGAGGGTGCTGCGGGGCAGGGGCAGCATTTCCTGTAATCGCATATGCCAAATCGCAGGCAATAAAAAACCGACCCTTGGGTCGGTTTTTTAATGACTACGTCGCTTAGGCTGCTGCTTTCAGTGCCTTGACGTGGCCGTTCAGGCGGCTCTTGTGGCGAGCGGCCTTGTTCTTGTGGATGATGCCTTTGTCGGCCATACGGTCGATGACTGGCACGGCCAGGGTGTAAGCGGCTTGAGCTTTTTCAGCGTCTTTTGCGTCGATGGCCTTAACTACATTCTTGATGTAGGTACGAACCATGGAACGCAGGCTGGCGTTGTGGCTGCGACGCTTCTCAGCCTGTTTTGCACGTTTTTTGGCGGAAGGTGAGTTGGCCACCGTCGAGCTCCTCGAAAGACTTTTTAGGGAATAGCAAACAAAATAGGCCGCGAATCATGCCGATGAGTTGAAGTCTTGTCAAGGGCGCTTGAGACGTTCCGCTAAGTGGTAGGCATAACGCGACGGGATATTTCTTTCCCGCGCATGACCTGTAAACTCGCGAGCTTTGGCTCTGTGCTGTTGCGGCGCGGAGTATCGCACAAGTGGGCGCACAGTTCGCCTGCTGTTTATCGACAGGCACACATTCCTTCAATGAATCTGCTCAAATCGTTGGCCGCCGTCAGCTCTATCACGATGCTTTCCCGGGTTCTCGGGTTTGTCCGCGACACGCTCATCGCGCGCACGTTCGGCGCCGGGATGGCGACCGACGCCTTCTTCATCGCCTTCAAGTTGCCCAACCTGCTGCGGCGGATCTTCGCCGAGGGCGCGTTCTCGCAGGCGTTCGTGCCGATCCTGGCCGAGTACAAGAGCCAGAAGGGCGAAGAGGCGACCCGCACGTTCATTGCCTATGTCTCAGGTCTGCTGACCCTGGTGCTGGCCCTCGTCACGGCGCTGGGCATGCTCGCCGCGCCGTGGGTGATCTGGGCCACCGCGCCGGGCTTTGCCGACACGCCGGAGAAGTTCCGCCTCACCTCCGACCTGCTGCGGGTGACCTTTCCTTATATATTGCTGATTTCGCTGTCTTCGCTGGCCGGGGCGATCCTCAACACCTGGAACCGCTTCTCGGTGCCGGCCTTCGTGCCGACGCTGCTGAACGTCAGCATGATCGTGTTTTCGCTGTTCCTGACCCCGTACTTCGATCCGCCGGTCATGGCCCTGGGCTGGGCGGTGCTGGCCGGCGGCCTGGCGCAGCTGCTCTACCAACTGCCGCACCTGAAAAAGATCGGCATGCTGGTGCTGCCGCGCCTGAACCTGCGCGACACGGGCGTCTGGCGGGTGATGAAACAGATGCTGCCGGCGATCGTCGGGGTGTCGGTCAGTCAGATCTCCCTGATCATCAACACCATTTTCGCCTCGTTCCTGGTGGCCGGCTCGGTGTCCTGGATGTACTACGCCGACCGTTTGATGGAATTGCCGTCCGGTGTGCTGGGCGTGGCGTTGGGCACCATTCTGCTACCGACCCTGGCCAAGACCTACGCCAACAAGGATCGCCATGAGTATTCGCGCATCCTCGACTGGGGCCTGCGCCTGTGCTTCGTTCTGGTGCTGCCGTGCGCGCTGGCGCTGGGCATCCTCGCCGAGCCGCTGACGGTCTCGCTGTTCCAGTACGGTGAGTTCAGCGGTTTTGATGCGGCCATGACCCAGCGGGCGTTGATCGCCTATTCCGTCGGCCTGCTCGGGATCATCCTGATCAAGGTGCTGGCGCCGGGCTTCTATGCGCAGCAGAACATCCGCACGCCGGTGAAGATCGCCATCTTCACCCTGATCGTCACCCAGTTGTTCAACCTGCTGCTGATCGGCCCGCTGGCCCACGCCGGCCTGGCGCTGGCGATCAGCGCCGGCGCCTGCCTGAACGCCGGGCTGCTGTTCTATCAGTTGCGCAGGCAGCAGATGTACCAGCCGCAGCCGGGCTGGGCCAAGTTCGGCTTCAAGCTGCTGGTGGCGGTCGCGGTGATGTCGCTGGTGCTGCTGGCCGGCATGCATTTCATGCCGGCCTGGGATCAGGGGCACATGCTGGAACGGTTCCTGCGCCTGGGCGTGCTGGTGGCGGCGGGCGTGGTGGCGTACTTCGGCATGCTGCTGCTGTTGGGCTTCCGTCTGCGCGACTTCAACCGCAAGGCGTTGGGCTGAGGTTCCGGCCCCTGTTTTCGGGTTCGGGCCGGCGGTTTTGTCGGCTCGATCACTTTGGGTTACGGTGTTGCCTGTCGTCGGCCGTCGGGTGTGGTTATAATCGGCCACTTTATGAGCAAGAAGCGCGTTATGCAGCTGGTTCGAGGCCTTCACAACTTGCGCCCCCAGCATCGGGGCTGCGTCGCCACTATTGGCAACTTTGACGGTGTTCACCGTGGCCACCAGGCTATCCTGGCCCGGCTGCGTGAGCGTGCGCTCGAGTTGGGCGTGCCCAGCTGCGTGGTGATTTTCGAGCCGCAGCCACGGGAGTTCTTTGCCCCGGACACCGCGCCGGCGCGTCTGGCCCGGCTGCGTGACAAGCTGCAGCTGCTGGCCGCCGAAGGCGTCGACCGGGTGCTGTGCCTGGCGTTCAACCAGCGCCTGAGCAAGCTCAGCGCCAGCGAGTTCGTCGACACCATCCTGGTGGACGGCCTCGGCGTGCGGCATCTGGAGGTCGGCGACGATTTCCGTTTCGGTTGCGACCGTCTCGGCGATTTCGACTTCCTGCTGCAGGCCGGCCAGGTGCAGGGTTTCACCGTGGAGGCCGCGCAGACCGTCGAGCTGGACGGCCTGCGCGTCAGCAGCACCCAGGTGCGCAACGCGCTGGCCGCCGCCGACTTCGCCCAGGCCGAACGCTTGCTCGGCCGACCCTACCGGATCGCCGGTCGCGTGCTGCATGGCCAGAAACTGGCCCGGCAACTGGGTACGCCCACGGCCAACATCCAGCTCAAGCGCCGTCGCGTGCCGTTCACCGGGGTTTACCTGGTCGACGTGACCATCGACGGCAAGACCTGGCCCGGCGTCGCCAACATCGGCGTGCGGCCCACGGTGCAAGGTGACGGCAAGGCCCACCTTGAAGTCCATCTACTCGATTTTGCCGGCGATCTGTATGACCGGCGTTTGACGGTGGTTTTCCACCAGAAGCTGCGCGAAGAGCAGCGTTTCGCCTCCCTGGAGGCACTGAAAACGGCGATCAACGCGGATGTCGCCGCCGCCCGTGCACTCGCCGCACCTAGCGCCCATCGCTAATGAAG
>NZ_JBIVHR010000161.1:0-6640 GCF_044749305.1 Pseudomonas sp. NPDC089534
GCACGGTGACGTTGTGCTCCTCGCGCAGCACGCTGATCAGCGCCTTGAGGTCTTCGGTTTCCTTGGGGTTCAGGCCGGCGGCCGGTTCGTCGAGCATGAGGATCCGCGGACGGGTCATCATGCAGCGGGCGATCTCCAGGCGGCGCTGCTGACCGTAGGCCAGGGTGCCGGCGGGACGGTTGGCGAACTCCTTGAGGTTGACCTTGTCCAGCCAGTAGCCGGCGTACTCCATGGCTTCCTGCTCGCTCTTGCGGAACGACGGGGTCTTGAACAGCCCGGACAGGAAGTTGGTGTTCAGGTGGCGGTGCTGGGCGATCAGCAGGTTCTCCAGCGCCGTCATTTCCTTGAACAGGCGCACGTTCTGGAAGGTGCGCACCACGCCCTTGAGCGCGATCTTGTGGCCCGGCAGGCCCTGGATCGGCTCGCCGTCCAGCAGGATGCTGCCGCCGGTGGGCTGGTAGAAGCCGGTCAGGCAGTTGAACACGGTGGTCTTGCCCGCGCCGTTGGGCCCGATCAGCGCCACCACTTGTTTCTCCTTCACGGTCAGGGCCACGCCATTGACCGCCAGCAGGCCGCCGAAGCGCATGCTCAGGTTTTCGACTTTCAGGATCTCGCGGCTCATTTGCGCAACTCCATGTGTGGGCGTTGCATCGGCAGCAGACCTTGTGGACGCCAGATCATCATCAACACCATCAGGGCACCGAACATCAGCATCCGGTACTCGCTGAACTCACGCATCATTTCCGGCAGCAGGATCATCACCACGGCGGCCAGGATCACGCCCAGCTGCGAGCCCATGCCGCCCAGCACCACGATGGCGAGGATGATCGCCGACTCGATGAAGGTGAACGACTCCGGGGTCACCAGGCCTTGGCGCGCAGCGAAGAAGCTGCCGGCGAAACCGGCGAAGCTGGCGCCCAGGGTGAAGGCCGAGAGCTTGATCACGGTCGGGTTCAGGCCCAGCGCGCGGCAGGCGATCTCGTCTTCGCGCAGCGCTTCCCAGGCGCGGCCGATCGGCATGCGCAGCAGGCGGTTGATGATGAACAGCGCGCCCAGGGCCAGCAGCAGGGCCACCAGGTACAGGAACACCACTTTGCTCACCGGGTTGTAGGTCAGCCCGAAGAACTCGTGGAACGTCTGCATGCCTTCGCTGGCCGAGCGTTCGAAGCTCAGGCCGAAGAAGGTCGGCTTGGGAATGTTGCTGATGCCGTTCGGGCCGCCCGTGAGGTCGGTGAGGTTACGCAGGAACAGGCGGATGATCTCACCGAAGCCCAGGGTCACGATGGCCAGGTAGTCACCGCGCAGGCGCAGCACCGGGAAGCCCAGCAGGAAGCCGAAGGAGGCCGCCATCAGGCCGGCGATCGGCAGGCACAGCCAGAAGCTCCAGCCGAAGTAGTGCGACAGCAGCGCGTAGCTGTAGGCGCCCACGGCGTAGAAGCCCACGTAGCCCAGGTCGAGCAGGCCGGCCAGGCCCACCACGATGTTCAGGCCCAGGCCCAGCAGCACGTAGATCAGGATCAGGGTGGCGATGTCCACCGCACCGCGCGAGCCGAAGAACGGCCAGATCAGCGCGACCACGATCAGGCCGATGATGATCCAGCGCTGGGTGCGCGGCAGGGTCAGGAACTGACTGACCTTGGGCGAGACCAGCGGGCCGCGGTCGGTGCGCATCAGCGCACTGAACTGTTCGCTGAACAGCACCCGCAGGAACATCAGCACCGAGCACAGGGCGATGACGGTGAGCGTCAGCGGGCCGGTGCCGTGCACTTCGAGGTTGATGCCGACGATGCTCAGCTTGAGGCCGAGGACAGGGAAGGCCACGGCCCAGACCAGCAGGGCGCTGAACAGCGCTTGTTTAAGATGTTTGCTCATACTTTCTCAACCTCCGGACGGCCCAGGATGCCGGTCGGCCGGAACAACAGAACCAGGACCAGAAGACCGAACGCCACCACGTCCTTGTATTGGTCGCCGAAGATGTCGGCGCCGAACGCTTCGGCCACACCCAGCACCAGCCCGCCGAGCATCGCGCCCGGAATACTGCCGATGCCGCCCAATACCGCCGCGGTGAAGGCCTTCAGGCCCACCAGGAAGCCGGCGTTGGGGTTGATCACGCCGTACTGCATGCTCAGCAGCACGGCGGCGACCGCGGCCAGCGCGGCACCGATGACGAAGGTCAGGGCGATGATGTTGTTGGTGTTGATGCCCAGCAGGTTGGCCATCTTGATGTCCTCGGCGCAGGCGCGGCAGGCGCGGCCCAGGCGGGAACGGGAGATGAACGTGGTCAGGCCCAGCATCGCGATCAGCGTCACGACGAAGACCAGGATCTGCATGTAGGAAATCAGGACTTCCTCGGCGCCGCCCGGGCCGAAGGAGAAGCTCCCCGGAATCAGGTTGGGGATGGATTTGTCCTTGGAGTCCTGGGACAGCAGCACGGTGTTCTGCAGGAAAATCGACATGCCGATGGCGGAGATCAGCGGGATCAGACGGTTGCTGCCGCGCAGGGGGCGGTAGGCGACGCGTTCGATGCTGTAGCCGTAGGCACTGGTGACGACGATCGACGCGATGAACGCGGCGGTCATGAGCAGCGGCAGTGAGTGGATGCCCATCATGGCCAGCCCGGCAAGGGCGATGAAGGCCACGTAGGAACCAATCATGTAGACCTCGCCATGGGCGAAGTTAATCATTCCAATGATGCCGTAAACCATTGTGTAGCCAATGGCTATCAACGCATACGTGCTGCCAATGGTCAGTCCATTAACCAGCTGTTGGAAAAAATGATAGATCTCAGGCATTACAGCGCTCCTAAAAACCCGATACGCATTTCACTGGTGGAGTCATGTTCCGGCCCTGTGCTGTGTTCTGTGGCCACATTTGCACGGAGCGTTTGCCAGCGAACCGCTGGTGACGGTTTTAAGATTTTCAGGTGAACCAGCGCCCGGATCGCGGGCGACTGGCCCATAAACCTCGTAAAACAAAGCCCACTGCTCGCACAGTGGGCTTGCTGACCGGAAATGCCAGGCTTACTGAGGGGAGACTTCGGTTTTCGGCTTGCCGAAGTGCCACTGGTAGACCACGAACTTGAAGTCCTTCAGGTCGCCCTTGGCGTCGTAGGACAGGTCGCCGGTCGGGGTCTTGAAGGTGCCGGCGTGGATGGCTTCGGCCACCTTGGCGGTGTCTTCGGACTTGGCGGCCTTGATGCCTTCGGCGATCAGCTCGACGGCGGAGTAGGCCGGGAACACGAACGGACCGCTCGGATCCTTGCCGTCAGCCTTGATGGCGTCGACGATGGCCTTGTTCGCAGGGTCGGCGTCGAAGGACTTCGGCAGGGTCACCAGCAGGCCTTCGGAGGCGTCCTGGGCGATCTGCGAGATGGAGTCGTTGCCGACGCCTTCCGGCCCCATGAACTTGGCGTTCAGGCCTTTTTCCTTGGACTGGCGCAGGATCAGGCCCAGCTCAGGGTGGTAGCCGCCGTAGTAGACGAAGTCGACGTTGGCTTGCTTGAGTTTCTGGATGATCGAGGAGAAGTCCTTGTCGCCGGCGTTCAGGCCTTCGAACACGGCCACTTTCACGCCTTTGCCTTCGAGGGTCTTCTTGACGGCGGTGGCGATGCCTTCACCGTACTGCTGCTTGTCGTGCAGGACCGCGACGACCTTCGGCTTCACGTGGTCGGCGATGTAGTTGCCGGCCGCAGGGCCCTGGGCGCTGTCCAGGCCGATGGTGCGGAACACCAGCTTGTAGCCGCGGGTGGTGATGTCGGGGCTGGTGGCCGCCGGGGTGATCATGATCACGCCTTCGTCTTCGTAGATGTCCGAAGCCGGCTGAGTGGAGCTGGAGCACAGGTGGCCGACCACGAACTTGACGCCGTCGTTGACCACTTTGTTGGCTACGGCTACGGCTTGTTTAGGGTCGCAGGCGTCGTCGTATTCCTTGGCTTCGAGCATCTTGCCGTCGACGCCGCCCTTGGCGTTGATGTCCTTGATGGCTTGCTTGGCGCCGACGAACTGCATGTCGCCGTACTGGGTCACCGGGCCGGTCTTGGGACCTGCGATACCGATCTTGATGGTGTCGGCGGCGAACGAATGGCTGGCAACCCCGGCCAGAACCATAGCGGCAAACAGTTTGGAAATCTGCTTAGTAGCCTTAGTCATAGTGCTCCACTCTTGCTGTTGTATTTTTTAGAGTCCTGGCGCCGTAGCAGCAGAACCGGGTCCGATATCTTTGCGATACCTTCCGGAAATGCCCCCGGCAACTGTACCGGTACAGTGTAGAGCGCCGGTTGTTGGCCTGGGAAGCTGGCGCCAGGGGGCAAATCCTGAGGGTGTCGCTTTGATGAAAGAAAAAGACAGAATTGCGGCGGGACGTTCAGGGGGCTTATGCCCCAATCATCAGCATTCCTTGGCGTTCCTGCTCTTTTCGTTCGGTACAGCCGATTGCAACCGGGTTTTTCTGCCAGACCACCGACGTTATCATTCGCGCCGATTTCTTTTCCGGACAGTCCCATGAATCAAGAACCTAGCACCCTCTATGCCAAGCTGCTTGGTGAAACCGCATCCATCCGCTGGAAGGAGCTGGAGCGCTTCTATGCCCAGGGTGCCCTATTGTGGGTCGATCCCGGGCTGGATCTGATCGCGGTCGCCGAGGCCGTGGCGTCGGACGAGGGCGAGAAAGTGGCCGCCTGGTTGACCGCCGAGAAGGTCGCCAAGCTCTCTGAAACGCGGGCGCTGGACATTTTCGGGCGCGACCCCGAGATGTGGGCGGTGGTGGTGCGGCCGTGGATTCTGATCCAGGAAAGGGCGACGGACTGACAGCGTGCACCGAATGTGTGCGTGATGCCGTCGGCGAAAAGTGTGTAGCCGAGTAGCGTGATGGCACGTTGCCGTAGAGAAATGCCACAGGCGGAGGTGGCATCACGGTGACGTAAACGTAACGGGAACAGTTCATCGGGCAGCCTGAGGGCTGCTCAATTGTTTCTGGATGTTGAGAAGTTGGTTTTACGCTCCCCGCAAAAACGGTAGGAGCTTGCCTGCAAGCGATGAGGTCGGCACATCCGGCATCACCGGTGCCTGATCCACCGCCATCGCCAGCAGGCTGGCTCCCACAGAGGATTGCAGGAGCTTCCCACAGGACTGCGGTGAGTCCTGCGGGAGCGGCCCGGCCCGGGATCAGGCCGTGTAGGTGCGCCCGGTGTGGCTGTTGAGCGAGATGACCTTGGTCTTGCCGATCCGGTGACGGTAGATCTCGCGCAGGTACTTGATGGCCTTCTTCACGCAATCGCGGGACAGGCGGATGTCGTTGATCGAGACGAACTTCTCTTTGTCGTTGATCAGCTCGCGGTACTTCTTCTCGTACATCGGCTTGATCGCGTACCAGTTGGTGTCGAGGATCTTCGCCGGGTTCTCGAATTCGTTGAGCAGGTCGTCGATGCGGTCTTCGTCGAAGTCCTCGTGGATGATGAAGTCCAGGATCGAGTTGTCCAGGGTCTCGTCGAAGCGGTACGGGTTCTTCGCGAAGCAACGCTTGATGAACGCCACGATCAGGGTCAGGAAGTCGTCCGACAGGCACGGGCTCTTGGCGATCAGGGTGGTCAGCGACAGGTTGGCCGAGGCGCCGATCACCAGCGCGTAGCGCTTGAGCGTGGTGTTGGGGAACAGGCTGTTGAGGTGGGTCTTCAACCGGTTCAGGTCCATGTACGACAGCTTGTAGTCCTTGGGCAGCGAGACGATCGAGACCACCGACGAGCAGTTCTTGAAGAAGTGCAGGTCGTGCAGGGCCGCCGCGTCGTAGCCGGAGTTCTTGTACTGCTCCAGCGAGGCGCGGTAGCGCTTGGATTCGATCGGCAGCAGGCTGATGCCTTCGATGGCCTGGGTGACCTTGTTGAAGTGCGGCAGGTCGATGGAGCGGAAGAACAGGTCGTCGATGTTCAGGCGCTGCGGCTCCTTGTCGAACACCTTGAACTTGTCGCTGCTCGGCGGCGGGGTCTCCGGCACCACGGACTCGGCGTAGGCGATGGCCACAGGGCCCGCCAGGCTCATGAACAGGTCGTTGGCGTCCAGGCGGATGGTCTCGCCGATGTCGATCCCGGCGCGGCGGAAGTAGTTCTGGTCGTAGTCGGTGGTCACCGCCTGCGCCGTCAGGATGTTGAAGATCTGCTGCGAGATGTACTGGTTGGCGTGCTTCTCCATCGCATTGACGTCAATGTTCTGGATGTTGCCGTCATCGTTCTCTTCGGCGTAACGCATGATGTCGTTGGAGATCAGCATCATGGCGTTCCACGGGCGGATGCGGCCCATGACGCTGGCTTCGCTGCTGTCTTCGTTGGCGAAGTTGTACGAGAAATCCCATTCTTCCGACAGGTATTTGCACAGCAGGCGACCGGCGTTGATGTGCAACGCTTCGGACATTTCGCTGCGGTGGTCGGAGATGTTCGGCAGCACGCAGATGCCGCTGGTGAAGATCGGTTCGAACACGAACGAATGGCCGCTCTTGCCGTCGTGCTCGTCCATCGGCTTGGTGTCGAACGTCTTGTTCATGTACGAGTGCTGCTGGCCAGGCCGAACTCCGAGGCCATGCCCGAACCGGTGCCGCCGCCGGCGCTGAAGATCGAGACGTACAGGCGCGACTGGTTGGCCGGGAGGCCGCC
>NZ_JBIVHR010000162.1:0-6284 GCF_044749305.1 Pseudomonas sp. NPDC089534
TTTCGACTGCGCCGGAAGTGGGGCGAATTATAGAGACCTGAGATCTGCCGTCAACCGCTAATTTCACTTTTCTTGCAGAATCCGCCGTTTACCCATCAGACGTGGGATCCGACGGGTCACGGGAGGCACGCGCATTACCAACAGAACGCCACCGACAAAGGCATAGATCGCCCATTCCTTGAGATCGGCCCGCACGATCCAGAGCATATGCAGCAACCCAAGCCCGAGAATCGGATAGACCAACCGATGCAACTTCCTCCAACGGACACCCAGCCGACGCTGGCTGTACCGGTTGGACGTGGCGGCCAGCATCAGCAGCCCGAGAAACGCGACCGCTCCCACAATAATGTACGGACGCTTGCGCAACTCGACACCCAACTGCGACCAGTCGAACCCGAGGATAAACGCCATATAGCTGAACAAGTGCACAACCACATAAGCGAAGCACCAAAGCCCCAACTGCCTGCGGACGGCAATCCACCCCGGCCAGCCCGTCAGCTTCTGCGCCGGCGTCATGCTCAAGGTAATCAACAACAGCACCAGCGCTCCAAGCCCCAGTCGATCGACCAGCACCTTGCCGGGATCCGGCCCGAGCAAGTCCGAAAAGGCTTGATAGAACCACAACAGCGGCCAGATCGCCGCGCCGATGAAAACACCTGCTCGCCAAAAGGTATGCCGCATCAGTAGTTCTTCCGCAGATCGAGCCCTGCATACAGAGAAGCGACCTCATCCGCATAGCCGTTGAACATTTGCGTATCGCGCACATTCGGCTTGAACAGGCTGTTCGGCAGACGCCGCTCCCGCGCCTGCGTCCACCTGGGATGATCGACCGTCGGATTCACGTTCGCATAGAAACCGTACTCGTCCGCCGCAATACTTTGCCAGGTCGTCTTCGGCTGTTCGCTGACCAGGCTGATCCGCACAATGGACTTCACGCTTTTGAAGCCATACTTCCACGGCACCACCAGACGCAGCGGCGCACCGTTCTGGTTCGGCAACTCGCGGCCATACATGCCGACCGCCAGGATCGCCAAGGGGTGCATCGCCTCATCCAGACGCAAGCCCTCTACATAGGGCCAATCGATCAGGGCAAATCCCGATCGCTGTCCCGGCATGCTTTTGGGATCCTGCAGGGTTTCGAAACGGATGAATTTGGCGTTGGAGTTCGGCTCGACCTGCTTGAGCAGCGCCGACAGAGGAAAGCCGATCCAGGGAATCACCATCGACCACGCTTCGACGCAGCGCAGACGATAGATCCGCTCCTCCAACCGGTAAGGCTTCATGAAGTCCTCCAGGGCATAACGCCCCGGCTTGCCCACCTCACCGTCCACCACCACGCTCCAAGGCTCGGCCTTCAGAGAGCCGGCGTTGGCTGCCGGATCGCCCTTGTCGGTGCCGAACTCGTAGAAGTTGTTGTAATGGGTCGCGTCCTTGAACGGCGTGACGGCTTCATCCTTGACGTTGACCGCTCCCCATTGGACTGAGGGCAACTTCTCGGCAAACCAGGCAGGCGCCCTTCCAGGATCGACATCGGCATAACGCGCGGCCTCTTCGGCGCCGGCCCAGCGTGGCAGGCTGCCCATGGCCAGGCCGGCAGCCGTGGCGCCAAGCAGTTGCCGACGGGAAAGGTAGATGGATTCGGGCGTGACGTCCGACTCGTTGCAGTCGGACGCCTTGGGGACTTTGATCAGCATGACAACTCCGCAGTTCTGGAGGACAGATGCACCCGTAGACTGCGGAGTATGAGGGAAATTACATCACTCGGCGCTTTTGTGACGACGAAGATGCAACAGGTACTGCACCGGCCCGGAAGCCGCATAGGCCAGGAAGACCAGCAGCAGGATGCGCGGCGGATCGCTGAACACCACGGCAAAGACCAGCACCACCGCCAGGATCGCCACAAAAGGCACGCGGCCCTTGAGATCCAGCTCCTTGAAGCTGTTGTACTTGATGTTGCTGACCATCAGCATGCCGGCGGCAGCGACCATCAGGGCTACCAGGAACGACATCTTCGAGCCCTGGATCCCGTAGTCGCTGAACGCCCAGACGATGCCCGCCACCACGCCGGCCGCCGCAGGGCTGGCCAAGCCGATGAAGTAACGCTTGTCCGCCGTGCCGACCTGGGTGTTGAAGCGCGCCAGGCGCAGTGCCGCACCGGCCACATAGATGAAGGCGACCATCCAGCCGACCTTGCCCATGTCGCCCAGCGCCCAACCGAACGCCAGCAACGCCGGGGCCACGCCGAAGGCGACCATATCGGACAGCGAGTCGTACTCGGCACCGAACGCGCTCTGGGTGTTGGTCATCCGCGCGACGCGACCGTCAAGGCCGTCGAGCACCATGGCGACGAAGATCGCGATGGCGGCGAAGGCGAAATACTTGCTCGCATTGGCCGCATCACCCGCACTCAATGCCGCCTGGGCGCTCATGGAGTTGATGATGGAATAGAACCCTGCGAACAGGTTCGCGGTGGTGAACAGGTTCGGCAGAAGATAGATACCACGATGCCGGACCTTGCGACCTTCTGCGTCATGCCCTTCTTCGACGTGCTCATCGACGGGCAGAAGGCTTTCGGCGTCGGAAGCCTGGTTCGGCTCTTCGGGACGTTCGCTCATGGACATTACCTTGCAACGGATTGGACAGTTTCGACAGGTGTCTGGGACGACGGTTCGGCCGCAAACGATGCAGCTTTATACCAGAAGCGTCGGACTCAAACGAAAAAACGCGGCCGAGGCCGCGTTTTTTCGCACAAGGGTCGAGGACTTAGTTCTTGGCTTTGTCGACGATCTTGTTGGCACCGATCCACGGCATCATGGAGCGCAGTTGCTCGCCGATGATTTCGATGCCGTGAGCGGCGTTGTTGCGACGCTTGGCGGTCATCGAAGGGTAGCCGGTCGCGCCTTCGCTGATGAACATTTTGGCGTACTCGCCGTCCTGAATGCGTTTCAGGGCATTGCGCATGGCCTGACGGGATTCGGCGTTGATCACTTCCGGGCCGGTCACGTACTCGCCGTACTCGGCGTTGTTGGAGATCGAGTAGTTCATGTTGGCGATGCCGCCTTCGTACATGAGGTCAACGATCAGCTTCAGCTCGTGCAGGCACTCGAAGTAGGCCATTTCCGGCGCGTAGCCCGCTTCGACCAGCGTTTCGAAACCGGCTTTCACCAGCTCGACGGTACCGCCGCACAGTACGGCTTGTTCGCCGAACAGGTCGGTTTCGGTCTCGTCCTTGAAGGTGGTTTCGATGATGCCGGTACGGCCGCCGCCGACGCCTGCCGCGTAGGACAGCGCAACGTTCTTGGCGTTGCCCGAAGCGTCCTGGTAGACGGCGATCAGGTCAGGGATGCCGCCGCCTTTGACGAACTCGGAGCGCACGGTGTGGCCCGGCGCTTTCGGCGCGATCATGATCACGTCGAGGTCGGCACGCGGAACGACCTGGTTGTAGTGGATCGCGAAGCCGTGGGAGAAGGCCAGGGTGGCGCCCTTCTTGATGTTCGGCTCGATTTCGTTCTTGTACAGCTGGGACTGGAACTCGTCCGGGGTCAGGATCATGACCAGGTCGGCGCCGGCGACGGCGGTGGCCACGTCGGTGACTTTCAGGCCATGGGCCTCGGCCTTGGCGACGGTGGACGAGCCTTTGCGCAGACCGACAGTGACGTCAACGCCCGAGTCCTTCAGGTTGCACGCCTGAGCGTGACCCTGGGAGCCGTAACCGATGATGGCAACTTTCTTGCCCTGGATGATCGACAGGTCGCAGTCTTTATCGTAGAAAACTTTCATGAAATTCCCCTATATATCCGGGCCGTTCAGGCCATTCGCCAAATTGGTTTAGATGCTGAGCACTTTGTCGCCGCGGGCAATCCCGGTGACGCCGCTGCGTACTGTTTCCAGAATCGAGGCAGTGCCGATCGACTGGATGAAGCTGTCGAGCTTGTCGCTGGTACCGGTCAGTTGAACGGTATAGACGCTGGCGCTGACATCGACGATCTGCCCACGATAGATATCGGTGGTGCGTTTGATCTCGGCGCGCTGGGCGCCGGTGGCCTTGACCTTGACCAGCATCAGTTCGCGCTCGATGTGAGCGCTCTCCGACAGATCCACCAGCTTGACCACCTCGACCAGCTTGTTCAGGTTTTTGGTGATCTGCTCGATGATTTCATCGTGGCCGACGGTGGTCAGCGTCAGACGCGACAGGGTCGGGTCCTCGGTCGGCGCCACGGTCAGGCTTTCGATGTTGTAGTTGCGCTGCGAGAACAGGCCGACCACACGCGACAAGGCGCCGGGTTCGTTTTCCAGAAGCAAGGAAATGATGTGCCGCATGATTAGGTACGCTCCGTCTTGCTCAGCCACATATCGCGCATGGAGCCGTCTTTGATCTGCATCGGGTAGACGTGCTCGCTGGTGTCGACCTGGATGTCGAGGAACACCAGGCGGTCCTTCATGGCGAACGCCTCTTCCATCTTCGGCTTCAGGTCTTTCAGGTCGGTGATGCGGATGCCCACGTGACCATAGGCCTCGGCCAGCTTGACGAAGTCAGGCAGCGATTCCATGTAGGAGTGCGAGTGGCGGCTGCCGTAGCTCATGTCCTGCCACTGGCGAACCATGCCCAGCACGCCGTTGTTCAGGTTGACGATCTTCACCGGCAAACCGTACTGCATGCAGGTCGACAGTTCCTGGATGTTCATCTGGATGCTGCCCTCGCCCGTCACGCACGCGACGTCCGAATCCGGGAAGCTCAGCTTCACGCCCATGGCCGCCGGAAAACCGAAGCCCATGGTGCCCAGGCCACCGGAGTTGATCCAACGGTTGGGCTTGTTGAACTTGTAGTACTGCGCAGCGAACATCTGGTGCTGGCCCACGTCGGAGGTCACAAAGGCGTCGCCCTTGGTCACTTCGCACAGGGTCTCGATCACGGTCTGCGGCTTGATCTTGCTGCCGTCGCCCTTGTCGTAAGGGAACAGGCCGCGGTCACCGCGCCATTCGTCGATCTGCTTCCACCAACTGGTCACGGCGTCCTTGTTCGGGGTCTCGCCGATTTCCTTGAGGATCGCGACCATTTCGGTCATGACGCTCTCGACAGGACCTACGATCGGCACGTCGGCCTTGATGGTCTTGGAGATCGAAGCAGGGTCGATGTCGACGTGAATGATCTTGGCGTTCGGGCAGAACTTCGGCGCGCCGTTGATCACGCGATCGTCGAAGCGTGCGCCGACGGCCAGGATCACATCGGCATGGTGCATCGCAAGGTTAGCGGTGTAGCTGCCGTGCATGCCGAGCATGCCGATGAACTGACGGTCGGTGCCGGGGAAACCGCCCAGGCCCATCAAGGTGTTGGTCACCGGCAGGTTGAGCATCTTTGCCAGTTCGGTCAGCGGTGCGGAGCCGTTGCCGAGGATCACGCCGCCGCCTGAGTACAGGACGGGACGCTTGGCCGCCAGGAGCATTTCCGCCGCCTTGCGGATCTGCCCGGAATGGCCGCGGACGGCCGGGCTGTAGGAACGCAGCTTGGCTTTTTTCGGGAAGACGTATTCGAACTTCTCGGCCGGGTTGGTCATGTCTTTCGGGACATCGACCACGACCGGACCCGGACGACCGGATTGCGCCAGGTAGAAGGCCTTCTTCATGACTTCCGGGATTTCCGAAGCGTGCTTGATCATGAAGCTGTGCTTCACGATCGGCCGGGAGATGCCGATCATGTCGGTTTCCTGGAACGCGTCGGTGCCGACCATGGTGCTCGGCACCTGACCGGAAATGATCACCATCGGAATCGAGTCCATATAGGCGGTCGCGATACCGGTGATGGCGTTCGTGGCGCCAGGACCGGACGTCACCAGCACCACGCCGGCCTTGCCGGTGGCACGGGCATAGCCGTCAGCCATATGGGTCGCCGCTTGTTCGTGACGAACCAGGATGTGGGTCACTTCCGGTTCTTTGAACAGGGCATCGTAGACATGAAGGAGAGCACCACCCGGGTACCCGTAGATATATTTGACGCCTTCGTCACGCAAGAAGCGGACGAGCATCTCACCGCCAGATAAAAGCTCCACGTTGTTCACCTCTAAAACGCCAGAATACCGTCCACGAAATAGCGGAACGGGTCTTAATAGGTTTACTTCTCGGCAGAGCATGAGCGACGGTGGTCGCCGACTACGTCAGCACTGACTGAGCAAGTATTGGGATCGTCCCAAGTGTTGCGGGCCTTTCCCACCCAGCGCGAGGTGCCGCGTTGCGGGTGTAACTGGTCGACGGGGATAGGCGGCTCATGGTCTGCCGAGCGGGTCTGC
>NZ_JBIVHR010000163.1:0-6186 GCF_044749305.1 Pseudomonas sp. NPDC089534
TCCGGCGGCGACCAGCGCAGCGAGAAAGTCCGCCTGACCGCTGCGTCCGCCTTCCAATACATTTCATCAATCGGCCTGACGACGCAGGAAAGCCGGGATGTCCAGGTAGTCCAGGTCATCCTGCGGATTCATCTTCGCGGCAGTCGCAGCACCGGCCTGGGCCTGGTTGCGCATGACGGTCGGACGGTCCAGGTCACGGTAGTTCACCGCTGGCTGCTCCTGACGTGCAGGGGCCTGCTGCGGCTGTACCGGGGCGGCGGCCATGGTGGTGTGGACGGTGTTGTCGATGACCTTCACAGGCTTCTCGATCTTGGCGCCCAGACCGGTGGCGACCACGGTCACGTGCAGCTCGTCGCGCATGTCCGGATCGATCACGGTGCCGACCTTGACCATCGCGTGCTCGGACGCGAAGGCTTCGATGATCGAACCCACGTCGGAGTACTCGCCCAGGGACAGGTCGGGACCGGCGGTGATGTTCACCAGGATGCCGCGTGCGCCCTGCAGGTTCACGTCTTCGAGCAGCGGGTTGCGGATGGCCGCTTCGGTGGCTTCGCGCGCACGGTTCGGACCGCTGGCGCAGCCGGTGCCCATCATCGCCATGCCCATTTCGCTCATCACGGTGCGCACGTCGGCGAAGTCGACGTTGATCATGCCCGGACGCTTGATGATGTCGGAGATGCCGCGCACGGCGCCGGCCAGCACGTCGTCGGCCTTGGCGAAGGCGGACAGCAGGCTCGCGTCCTTGCCCAGGATGGTCAGCAGCTTCTCGTTCGGGATGGTGATCAGCGAGTCGACGCTTTCGGACAGCATGCGGATGCCTTCGTCGGCGATCTGCATGCGCTTGCGGCCTTCGAACGGGAACGGACGGGTCACGACCGCAACGGTCAGGATGCCCATTTCCTTGGCCACTTCGGCGATGATCGGCGCCGCACCGGTACCGGTGCCGCCGCCCATGCCGGTGGTGATGAACACCATGTTGGTGCCGGCCAGGACTTCAGCGATGCGCTCGCGGTCTTCCAGCGCGGCCTGACGGCCGACTTCCGGGTTGGCGCCCGCACCCAGGCCCTTGGTCACGCCGGTGCCCAGTTGCAGGATGGTGCGTGCACCGATGTTCTTCAGGGCCTGGGCATCAGTGTTGGCGCAGATGAACTCGACGCCTTCGATGTTGCTCTTGACCATGTGATTGACGGCGTTGCCGCCGCCACCGCCCACACCGATAACCTTGATTACCGGGCTTGCGGGGATGTTGTCTACGAGTTCGAACATTTTCCCTCTCCTTACATTCTCTAGTTTTTTCGCCTACTGCTTTTTTGTTGCGGTGCATCTACTGCTTGCCGCCCGAAGCTTGACGCTTCGAGCTGCTTTTAAAAGTTGCCTTGGACCCACTTCTTCAGTCGGTCGAGCAACGGCGCCTGCGGCTCGTCGTTGCTGTAGCTGTCGCGGCTGCCGATGCCCGAGAACGAGATCCCGTCGGACTGCTTCTGCAGGCCGTACATCAGCAGGCCCACGCCGGTCGAATAGATCGGGTTGCGCACCACGTCGTCGAGGCCCTTGACGCCGTGCGGCACGCCCAGGCGCACCGGCATGTGGAAGATTTCCTCGGCCAGCTCGGTGGCGCCTTCCATCTTCGAGGTGCCGCCGGTCAGGACGATGCCCGCCGGGATCAGGTCTTCGTAGCCGCTGCGGCGCAGCTCGGCCTGGATCAAAGTGAACAGCTCGTCGTAGCGCGGCTCGACCACTTCGGCCAGGGCCTGGCGCGACAGCTCGCGCGGCGGACGGTCGCCGACGCTCGGCACCTTGATGGTCTCGCCGGCGCCGGCCAGCTTGGCCAGGGCGCAGGCGTAGCGGATCTTGATCTCTTCGGCGTACTGGGTCGGGGTGCGCAGCGCCATGGCGATGTCGTTGGTCACCTGGTCGCCGGCGATCGGGATCACCGCCGTGTGGCGGATGGCGCCTTCGGTGAAGATCGCGATGTCGGTGGTGCCGCCGCCGATGTCCACCAGGCACACGCCCAGTTCCTTTTCGTCGTCGGTGAGCACCGAGTAGGCCGAGGCCAGTTGCTCAAGGATGATGTCGTCGATTTCCAGGCCGCAGCGGCGCACGCACTTCTCGATGTTCTGCGCGGCGTTGACGGCGCAGGTGACCACGTGGACCTTGGCCTCCAGGCGCACGCCGGACATGCCCAGCGGCTCGCGCACGCCTTCCTGGTTGTCGATCACGTAGTCCTGCGGCAGGGTGTGCAGCACCCGCTGGTCGGCCGGGATCGCCACGGCCTGGGCGGCGTCGAGCACGCGCTCAAGGTCCGCGGAGCTGACTTCGCGGTCGCGGATCGCCACGATGCCGTGGGAGTTCAGGCTGCGGATGTGGTTGCCGGCCACGCCGACGAACGCCGAGTGGATCCGGCAGCCGGCCATCAGCTGCGCCTCTTCGATGGCGCGCTGGATCGACTGCACGGTGGATTCGATGTTCACCACCACGCCTTTCTTCAGGCCGCGGGACGGATGGGTGCCGATCCCGACGATATCGAGCGTGCCGTCGTCAGCGACCTCGCCTACCAGCGCCACCACCTTGGAGGTGCCGATATCCAGACCGACGATCATTTTGCCGCTTTGCACGTTTGCCATGGGTCCTGCCTCTTCTTAATTCTTTGCGACAGCGGGTTGGGCTGCCGGCGGCGCTACAGGTTCCCGCCAGCCAACGGCCAGGCCGTTGGCGTAGCGCAGATCGATGCGCGCAATGTTCGTAATCTGTTCTTTGAGCGTCTTGTCGTAGATGGCAATGAAGCGGCGCATCTTTTCCACCAGGTTGCCGCGTCCCAGCAGCAACTCGATGCCGGGGCCGGAACTACCGGCACCGGTGGTCAGGAACCAACTGCCCCGCTCGCGCAGTTCCAGGCGCGCGATCGAGAAGCCCAACGGCCTGAGCATCTGGCTCAGCACCTGATACTGCTGCATCACTTGCTGCTGGGCCCGCTGGGGGCCGAACAGCTGCGGCAGGTGTTCGTAGTTCGCCAGTTCCTTGGGCGTGAACGCCTGGCCCTGGTTGTTGAGCAGCGATTCGTCGCCCCAACGGGCCACCGGCAACTGCTCTTCGAGGCGGATCACCACCTGGTCCGGCCACACCCGACGCACTTCGGCGTGGGCGATCCACGGCATCTGCTCAAGCTCCGTGCGCATGCTCGCCAGGTCGATGGTGAAGAAGCTCGACGCCACGTACGGGGCGATCCGCTGCTGCACCGCCTGCTGGCTGATGTAGCTCAGGTCGCCCTGCACCGCGATCTTGGTGATCGGACGGTCGGCGTAGGGCAGCAGGCGCTGCGCGCCTTCGTAGGTGCCGAACCCCAGGGCCACCAGCAGCACCGGCCAGAACAGCCCTTTCAGGAAGCCGAAATTGGCTTTGGGCAGGCGCGCGGACATCGGCTCTTTGGCCACCATGCGGCTGGCGCCCCGCGGCACCGGCTTGCGGCCGGGTGCGGAGGGCTGATGTCTGAGCTGTGCGCCTTGCATGGCCTTAACCTCGCGCGTCTGCTTCGACACTGGCGGCCAGGATGGCCAGAACCAGTTGCTGGAAATCCAGACCGGCGGCACGGGCCGCCATCGGCACCAGGCTGTGGTCGGTCATGCCCGGAGCGGTGTTCACTTCCAGGAACCAGAACTGCCCGTCGGCGTCCTGCATCACGTCCGCACGCCCCCAGCCGGCGATGCCCAGCGCGCCGCAGGCCTTGGCCGTCAGGTCCATGAGTTCCTGTTCCTTGGCGGCATCGAGCCCGCACGGAATGCGGTACTGGGTATCGTTGGCGATGTACTTGGCGTCGTAGTCGTAGAACGTGTGGGGCGTGCCCAGGGCGATCGGCGGCAACACCTGGTCGCGCAGGGTGGCGATGGTGAACTCCGGACCCTGGATCCATTGCTCGACCAACACTTGCGAATCGTAGGCACTGGCCGCTTTCCATGCGTCGATCAGCTCGGACGCGGAAGTCACTTTGGCCATCCCGATACTTGAACCTTCATGGGCCGGTTTGACGATCAAAGGGAAGCCCAGTTCCGCCGCCGCCGAAATACAGTCCGCTTCGCTGCGCAGCACGGCGTGGCGCGGCGTCGGAATGCCGAGGCTGTGCCAGACCTGCTTGGTGCGCAGCTTGTCCATCGCCAGCGCCGAGGCCAGGATGCCGCTGCCGGTGTACGGAATGCCGGCGACTTCGAGCAGGCCCTGCATGCTGCCGTCTTCGCCGCCGCGACCGTGGAGGATGATGAAGGCGCGGTCGATCTTCTCGCTCAACAGGCGCTGCAGCAGGTCGTCGCCCACGTCGATGCCGAACGCGTCCACGCCGGCGCTCTGCAGCGCGGCGAGCACGGCGTTGCCGGACTTCAGCGAGACTTCACGCTCGGCGCTCTTGCCGCCGAACAGCACGGCGACGCGGCCGAAGTCCTTCGGCGCGATGGTGGAGAACAGGTTCGCGTAGTCAGCACTCATTTCAACTTCCCCTCGACCGGCGCCGCGACGGCCCCGGCGAACAACTCGCTTTTCAACAGTTTCGGCGCAAGGCCGCCGATGTCGCCGGCGCCCTGGCACAGCAGAATGTCACCGGCGCGCAGCAGCGGCTTGACCACCGGCGCCAGGTCGGCGCCGCGCTCGATGTAGATCGGGTCGAGCTGGCCGCGCTGGCGGATGCTGTTGCACAGCTTGCGGCTGTCGGCGCCGGGGATCGGCTCTTCGCCGGCCGGGTAGACCTCCATCAGCAGCAGCACGTTGGCGTCGGCCAGCACATTGACGAAATCGTCGTACAGGTCGCGGGTGCGGCTGTAGCGGTGCGGCTGGTAGACCATCACCAGGCGGCGCTCAGGCCAGCCGCCGCGCACGGCCTTGATCACGGCCGCGACTTCGGTCGGGTGATGGCCGTAGTCGTCGACCAGCATCACGTTGCCGCCGTCCACCGGCAGCTCGCCGTAGACCTGGAAGCGCCGGCCCACGCCCTGGAAGCCCGACAGGCCCTGGACGATGGCTTCGTCGCTGACGCCTTCGTCGGTGGCGATGCAGATGGTCGCCAGGGAATTGAGCACGTTGTGGTTGCCGGGCATGTTCACCGACACCTCCAGCGGCTCGCGGTCAGGGCGCAGCACGGTGAAGAAGGTCTGCATGCCTTGCTGGCGCACGTTGATCGCGCGCACGTCGGCGTCTTCGCTGAAGCCGTAGGTCACGGTCGGGCGCTTGACCTGCGGCAGGATCTCGCGCACCACCGGGTCGTCCAGGCACATCACCGCCAGTCCGTAGAACGGCAGGTTGTGGAGGAACTCGACGAAGGTCTTCTTCAGTTTGTTGAAGTCGCCGTCGTAGGTCGCCATGTGGTCGGCGTCGATGTTGGTGACCACGGCCACCAGCGGCTGCAGGTGCAGGAAGCTTGCGTCGCTCTCGTCCGCCTCGGCGATCAGGTAGCGGCTGGTGCCCAGCTGCGCGTTGGTGCCGGCGGCGTTCAGGCGGCCGCCGATGACGAAGGTCGGATCCAGGCCGCCGGCCGCGAACACCGAAGCGATCAGGCTGGTGGTGGTGGTCTTGCCGTGGGTGCCGGCGACGGCGATGCCGTGGCGGTAGCGCATCAGCTCGGCCAGCATCTCGGCACGGGGCACCACGGGAATGCGGCGTTCAAGGGCGGTCGCCACTTCCGGGTTGGAGGTGTTGACGGCGCTCGACACCACCAGCACGTCGGCTGCGGCGGCGTTCTCGGCACGGTGGCCGATGAAGATCTGCGCACCGAAGGATTCCAGGCGCTCGGTGACCGGCGAAGCCTTCAGGTCCGAGCCGGACACGGCGTAGCCCAGGTTCAGCAGCACCTCGGCGATGCCGCACATGCCCACGCCGCCGATGCCGACGAAGTGGATGCGGCGGATGCGGCGCATCTCCGGTTGCGGCATGGCTTTCTGATTCTCAACCATGGGCCACCTCCAGGCAGGTGTCGACCACGCTACGGGTGGCATCGGGTTTGGCCAGACGGCGGGCCGCTTGGGCCATTTGTTCGAGTCGTTGCGGTTGCATCAGGACCTCTGTCAGGCGCGCGGCAAGGTCCGCTGCACCGGTCGTTCTTTGCGGCATCAGGAGGCAGCGCCATCGCGGGCCAAAAAATCGGCGTTGCGGGTCTGGTGATAGTCGATTGCGTGGGGCAAGGGCACCAGCCACGAGGGCAGAACGGCG
>NZ_JBIVHR010000164.1:0-6120 GCF_044749305.1 Pseudomonas sp. NPDC089534
TGCGATTTTAGAACTGTCGAGGTATGGGTCGGCTTACTCTACCTGGGTGCTGAGGGCGAGGGCCATTAAAGACTCCTAAATATCACGTTCAGAGGCGCGCGCGGCCTGGTATAATGCGCGACATTATGGGCGGTCCGACCCCGCCTGCAACTTTTCCAGGACGTGCTTAATGCTCAAGGCGCTGCGTTTTTTCGGCTGGCCGCTGTTGGCCGGCGTGCTTATCGCTCTGTTGATCATCCAGCGTTACCCGCAGTGGGTCGGGCTTCCTAGCCTCGACGTCAACCTGCAGCAAGCCCCGCAGACCACCAGCATTCAGCAGGGGCCGGTGACCTACGCCGACGCCGTGACCATCGCCGCGCCGTCGGTGGTCAATCTGTACACCACCAAAGTCATCGCCAAACCGGCCCATCCGCTGTTCGAAGACCCGCAGTTCCGCCGCTTCTTCGGCGACAACTCGCCCAAGCAGAAGCGCATGGAGTCGAGCCTGGGCTCCGGCGTGATCATGAGCCCGGAAGGCTTCATCCTGACCAACAACCACGTCACCAGCGGCGCCGACCAGATCGTCGTGGCCCTCAAGGACGGCCGCGAGACCCTGGCCCGGGTCATCGGCAGCGACCCCGAGACTGACCTGGCGGTGCTCAAGATCGACCTGAAGAACCTGCCGGCCATCACCGTGGGCCGCTCCGACAACATCCGCATCGGCGACGTGGCCCTGGCCATCGGCAACCCGTTCGGCGTCGGCCAGACCGTGACCATGGGCATCATCAGCGCCACCGGGCGCAATCAGTTGGGCCTGAACAACTACGAAGACTTCATCCAGACCGACGCGGCCATCAACCCCGGCAACTCCGGCGGCGCGCTGGTGGACGCCAACGGCAACCTGACCGGCATCAACACGGCGATCTTCTCCAAGTCCGGCGGCTCCCAGGGCATCGGCTTCGCGATCCCGGTGAAGCTGGC
Source organism: Pseudomonas sp. NPDC089534 (assembly GCF_044749305.1). NCBI lineage: Bacteria > Pseudomonadati > Pseudomonadota > Gammaproteobacteria > Pseudomonadales > Pseudomonadaceae > Pseudomonas > Pseudomonas sp. NPDC089534. Next base: position 961 of record NZ_JBIVHR010000164.1, read on the forward strand.
GATGGAGGTCATGAAGTCGATCATCGAGCACGGCCAGGTCATCCGTGGCTGGCTCGGTATCGAGGTACAGCCGCTGACCCAGGAACTGGCGGAATCGTTCGGCCTGTCCGGGCGTCCGGGGATCGTGGTGGCGGGGATCTTCCGCGACGGCCCGGCGCAGAAGGCCGGCCTGCAACTGGGCGACGTGATCCTGAGCATCGACGGCGAACCGGCCGGTGACGGCCGCAAGTCGATGAACCAGGTGGCGCGGATCAAACCGACCGACAAGGTCACGATCCAGGTGATGCGCAACGGCAAGGAACTGAAGCTGACCGCGGAGATCGGCCTGCGTCCGCCGCCGGCGCCGGTCAAGGAACAGGAAGAGAACTGACCCATCGCCAGCAGGCTGGCTCCCACAGAGTTCTGCGGTGAACACAGCAGCTGCGATCCGCCCAGATCCCCTGTGGGAGCCAGCCTGCTGGCGATGGCGTCAGCCGAAGCGCCGCAAGGCAAGATGAAAAAAAGGCCGGCACCTTCAGTTGAGGTGCCGGCCTTTTTTGATCGGCTCAGCAGGCTGTCACAGCTCGCCGAGGCCGTCGATCAGCGCCTGGTTCTGCTCCGGCGTGCCGATGGAAATACGCAGGAACTGGGCGATCCGCTCCTGCTTGAAGTGCCGCACGATCACGCCCTGCTCGCGCAGTTTCGCCGCCAGACCGGCCGCGTCGTGCTGCGGATGGCGAGCGAAGATGAAGTTGGCCGCCGACGGCAGCACCTCAAAGCCCTTGGCCTGCAATTGCGCGGTCACCCATTCCCGGCTCTCGATCACCAGACGGCAGGTCTTGTCGAAGTACTCGCGATCCTCGAACGCTGCCGCCGCCCCGACATTCGCCATGCGGTCCAGCGGATAGGAGTTGAAGCTGTTCTTGATCCGCTCCAGCGCTTCGATCAGGTCCGGGTGCCCCACCGCCAACCCGACCCGCAGCCCCGCGAGCGAGCGTGACTTGGAGAGGGTCTGGGTGACGAGCAGGTTCGGATAACGGTTCACCAGACTGATGGCCGTCTCGCCGCCGAAGTCGATGTAAGCCTCGTCCACCACCACGACCGAATCCGCGTTGGCCTTGAGGATTTGCTCGACCGCGTCGAGCGCCAGCAGGCAGCCGGTCGGGGCGTTCGGGTTGGGGAAAATGATCCCGCCGTTCGGCCTGGCGTAGTCCGCCGGATCGATCTGGAATTGCGCGTTCAGCGGCACGGCATCGAACTGAATGCCATACAGCCCGGCGTAGACCGGGTAGAAGCTGTAGCTGATGTCCGGGAACAGCAGCGGCTTGTCGTGCTGCAGCAAGCCGTGGAACACGTGGGCCAGTACTTCGTCCGAGCCGTTGCCGAGGAACACCTGGTTGCTCTGCACGCCGTAATAACGGGCGACGGCGTTTTTCAGCAGATCACTGTTCGGATCCGGGTACAGGCGCAGGTTGTCGTTCAGTTCGGTCTGCATCGCCGCCAGCGCTTTGGGCGACGGGCCGTACGGGTTTTCGTTGGTGTTGAGCTTGACCAGTTTGGCCAGCTTCGGCTGTTCGCCCGGCACGTAAGGCACCAGATCCTTGACGAACGGGCTCCAGAATTTGCTCATGTCTCAGTTCCCCTGCTGTTCATCGAGGATGCGGTATTCGGCGCTGCGCGCGTGGGCGCTCAGCGATTCGCCACGGGCCAGCACCGACGCGGTCTTGCCCAGCTCAGAGGCGCCGGCCTCGGAGCAGAAGATGATCGACGAGCGCTTCTGGAAGTCGTAGACGCCCAGTGGCGAGGAGAACCGCGCGGTGCCGGAGGTCGGCAGAACGTGGTTGGGGCCTGCGCAGTAGTCGCCCAGCGCCTCGGAGGTGTGGCGGCCCATGAAGATCGCGCCGGCGTGGCGGATCTGCGGCAGCCAGGCCTGCGGGTCGGCAACCGACAGCTCAAGGTGTTCCGGTGCGATGCGGTTGGCGACCTCGATGGCCTGGGCCATGTCGCGCACCTGGATCAGCGCGCCGCGGCCGTTGATCGAGGTTTCGATGATGGCGGCGCGATCCATGGTCGGCAGCAGCTTGTCGATGCTGGCGGCGACCTTGTCGAGGAATTCGGCGTCCGGGCTGACCAGGATCGCCTGCGCATCTTCGTCGTGCTCGGCCTGGGAAAACAGGTCCATGGCGATCCAGTCCGGATCGGTCTGGCCGTCGCACACCACGAGGATTTCCGACGGGCCGGCGATCATGTCGATGCCGACCTGGCCGAACACGTGACGCTTGGCGGTGGCCACATAGATGTTGCCCGGGCCGACCACCTTGTCCACCTGCGGCACGCTTTCGGTGCCGTAGGCCAGCGCGGCGACGGCTTGGGCGCCGCCGATGGTGAACACCCGGTCGACCCCGGCGATGCACGCGGCGGCCAGCACCAGCTCATTGACCTCGCCGCGCGGGGTCGGCACCACCATGACCACTTCACCGACGCCGGCCACCTTCGCCGGAATCGCGTTCATCAGCACCGACGACGGGTACGACGCCTTGCCGCCCGGCACGTACAGGCCGGCGCGGTCCAGCGGCGTGACCTTCTGGCCGAGCACAGTGCCGTCGGCCTCGGTGTAGCTCCAGGAGTCCTGCTTCTGCCGTTCGTGGTAGCTGCGCACGCGCCCCGCGGCTTTTTCCAGCGCCTCGCGCTGGGCCGGGGTGATGCGGGTCAGGGCCAGTTCCAGGCGTTCGCGCGGCAGGATCAGGTCCGCCATCGAGGCGGCGTCCACGCCGTCGAACTGGCGGGTGAACTCGACCAGCGCATCGTCGCCGCGCTCGCGCACGGCCTTGATGATGTCCAGCACCCGCTGATTGACCGAGTCGTCGGACACGCTTTCCCAGCTCAGCAGATGATCCAGATGATGCGCGAAATCCGGGTCAGCAGCGTTGAGTCGGCGAATTGCAGTCGGTGCGGTCATAGCGAGAGCCTCATAGGAATGGCGAAAACTCAGGCGCCCTAACTTAGCAGTCGTTCCGCTTGGGCACCTGAGATTCTGGCTATGAGGCGGATAGACGGGCGCAGCCGGGGGCCGCGCGGGTACATCAGCCGCGGTGTCGCGATTCCACTGCCTTGCGCAGGGTATCGATCAACGCCTGGATCCGGGCGTGCTGCATCTTCATCGAAGCCTTGTTGACCACCAGGCGCGAGCTGATCGTGGCGATCAGTTCCTGGGGCTCCAGGCCGTTGGCGCGCAGGGTGTTGCCGGTGTCGACCACGTCGATGATCTTGTCGGCCAGACCGATCAGCGGCGCCAGCTCCATCGAGCCGTACAGCTTGATGATGTCGACCTGACGGCCCTGCTCGGCGTAGTAGCGCTTGGCGACGTTGACGAACTTGGTCGCCACCCGCAGGCGGCCCTTGGGCTCGGCGGCGCCGACCTTGCCGGCGGTCATCAGCTTGCATTGGGCGATCTGCAGGTCCAGCGGCTCGTACAGGCCCTGGCCGCTGTACTCCATCAGCACGTCCTTGCCGGCCACGCCGAGGTCGGCAGCGCCATGCTCGACATAGGTCGGCACGTCGGTGGCGCGCACGATCAGCAGACGGACGTCTTCCTGGGTCGTGGGGATGATCAGCTTGCGGCTCTTGTCCGGATTCTCGGTCGGCACGATGCCCGCTTCGGCCAGAAGCGGCAGGGTGTCGTCAAGGATGCGGCCCTTGGACAGTGCGATGGTCAACATGGGTAGCGTCAGTCCTTATCAAGGTACTCATGCCCGGACGCGATCGGCGCCGGACACACATCGAGGGCTTGTCCCTGACGGAACGGCAGCCCTCGACCAAAAACGAACTCGGTGGACACCTCCCTGTGTCCGGATGCAGGACTAGCCCGGAACGCGGCGGATCTTGGCGCCCAGCATCTGCAGTTTCTCTTCGATGCACTCGTAGCCACGGTCGATGTGGTAGATGCGGTCGATCAGGGTGTCGCCGTCGGCCACCAGGGCCGAAATCACCAGGCTGGCCGAAGCGCGCAGGTCGGTCGCCATGACCGGTGCGCCCTTGAGGATCTCGGTGCCGGTCACGATGGCGGTGTTGCCTTCGACCTGGATCTTGGCGCCCATGCGGTGCAGTTCGTAGACGTGCATGAAGCGGTTTTCGAAGATCGTCTCGATCACCGCGCCGGTGCCTTCGGCGATGGCGTTGAGCGAGATGAACTGCGCCTGCATGTCGGTCGGGAACGCCGGGTATGGCGCGGTGCGCACGTTGACCGCCTTCGGCCGCTTGCCGTGCATGTTCAGTTCGATCCAGTCTTCGCCGCTGGTGATCTCGGCGCCGGACTCGCGCAGCTTTTCCAGGACGGCTTCGAGAATGGTCGGATCGGTGTCCTTGACCTTCACGCGCCCGCCGGTGACGGCGGCGGCCACCAGGTAGGTGCCGGTCTCGATGCGGTCTGGCATGACCTTGTAGAAGGTCGGCGCCAGGCGCTCTACGCCGTCGATGGTGATGGTGTCGGTGCCGGCGCCGGAAACCTTGGCGCCCATGGCGTTCAGGAAGTTCGCCAGGTCGACCACTTCAGGTTCGCGGGCGGCGTTCTGCAGCACGCTGCGGCCCTTGGCCAGGGCAGCGGCCATCATGATGTTCTCGGTGCCGGTCACGCTGACGGTGTCGAAGAAGAAGTGCGCGCCGCGCAGGCCGCCTTCAGGCGCCTTGGCCTTGATGTAGCCGCCTTCGACGTCGATGACCGCACCCATGGCCTCCAGGCCGCGGATGTGCAGGTCGACCGGACGCGAACCGATGGCGCAACCGCCCGGCAGCGCGACTTCGGCTTCGCCGAAACGGGCGACCATCGGGCCCAGCACCAGGATCGACGCACGCATGGTCTTGACCAGCTCGTACGGGGCGATCAGGGTCTTGATGGTGCGCGGGTCGATTTCCACGCTCAGCTTTTCGTCGATCACAGGCTCGATGCCCATGCGGCCGAACAGCTCGATCATGGTGGTGATGTCGTGCAGGTGCGGCAGGTTGCCCACGGTGACCGGGCCGTCGCACAGCAGGGTGGCCGCCAGAATCGGCAGGGCGGAGTTCTTCGCCCCGGAGATCCGGATCTCGCCGTCAAGACGTGCGCCACCGGTAATAATCAATTTATCCATAAGAATCTCGACGCCCTAAGGCTCAGGAGCGCGGCCTGGGCCGAGCGCACCTGAG
>NZ_JBIVHR010000165.1:0-5890 GCF_044749305.1 Pseudomonas sp. NPDC089534
GGCTACCGGATCCGCAAGGGCCGGCTCAACCTCGACCTGCACCACCTGATCACCACCAAGATCGAACACAAGGCTGTCCTCGACACCATGCGCCAACTGGAGCGCGAAGGTTTCGAAGTGACCTACATCGAGCCTCGTGAAGACGGTCTGGTCACCCCGGAAATGGTTGAAGCCGCCCTGCGCGAAGACACCATCCTGGTGTCGGTGATGCACGTGAACAACGAGATCGGCACCGTCAACGACATCGCCGCCATCGGCGAGCTGACCCGTTCCAAAGGCATCCTGTTCCACGTCGACGCCGCTCAGTCCACCGGCAAGGTCGAGATCGACCTGCAGAAGCTGAAGGTCGACATGATGTCGTTCTCCGCCCACAAGACCTACGGCCCTAAAGGCATCGGCGCGCTGTACGTCAGCCGCAAGCCGCGCGTGCGCATCGAAGCGACCATGCACGGCGGCGGTCACGAGCGCGGCATGCGTTCCGGCACCCTGGCGACCCACCAGATCGTCGGCATGGGCGAAGCCTTCCGCGTGGCCAAGGAAGACATGGCCGCCGAGAACGTGCGGATCAAGGCCTTGAGCGATCGCTTCTACAAGCAGGTCGAGCACCTGGAAGAGCTGTACGTCAACGGCAGCCTGACCGCCCGCGTTCCGCACAACCTGAACCTGAGCTTCAACTATGTCGAAGGCGAGTCGCTGATCATGGCGCTCAAGGACCTGGCGGTATCGTCCGGTTCGGCCTGCACCTCGGCGTCGCTGGAGCCTTCGTATGTGCTGCGTGCCCTGGGCCGCAACGACGAACTGGCGCACAGCTCGATCCGCTTCACCTTCGGCCGCTTCACCACCGAAGAAGAGATCGACTACGCCGCGCAGAAAGTCTGCGAGGCCGTCACCAAGCTGCGCGCCCTGTCGCCGCTGTGGGACATGTACAAAGACGGTGTCGACATTTCGAAGATCGAGTGGGCGGCACACTGATTTCAAGTCGCCGCGAACCAGCCCTGCGGCCAGAGGCAGCAGGGCCCAAAGAGCGACTCTCTGATGAGTGAGGATTAAGCATCATGGCTTACAGCGAAAAGGTCATCGACCACTACGAAAACCCGCGCAACGTCGGCAAGATGAACGCCGAAGACCCGGATGTCGGCACCGGCATGGTCGGCGCTCCGGCGTGCGGCGACGTGATGCGCCTGCAGATCAAGGTCAACGAGCAGGGCGTGATCGAAGACGCCAAGTTCAAGACCTACGGCTGCGGCTCGGCGATCGCTTCCAGCTCCCTGGCCACCGAGTGGATGAAGGGCAAGACCCTGGACGAAGCCGAAACCATCAAGAACACCCAGCTGGCCGAAGAACTGGCCCTGCCGCCGGTGAAGATCCACTGCTCCGTGCTCGCCGAGGACGCCATCAAGGCGGCCGTGCGCGACTACAAGCAGAAGAAAGGTTTGCTCTAACAGCACACATCGCAAGATGTAAGGAGTCTCGATGGCCATCAGCATGACAGAAGCCGCCGCCAAGCACGTGCGCCGTTCCCTGGACGGTCGCGGCAAGGGCGAAGGGATCCGCCTGGGCGTCCGCACCACGGGCTGCTCGGGGCTGGCCTATGTGCTGGAATTCGTCGATGCCCTGGGCGAAGACGACCAGGTGTTCGAAAGCCATGGCGAAAAGGTGATCATCGATCCCAAGAGCCTGGCCTACCTGGACGGCACCGAACTCGACTTCGTCAAGGAAGGGTTGAACGAAGGCTTCAAGTTCAACAACCCCAACGTGCGCGGTGAGTGTGGCTGCGGCGAAAGCTTCAACGTCTGAGGCCGCTCGTGGGTATTCCTTGTCATTTCGCCCTGTTTGACCTGCAACCGGATTTCCGCCTGGATCTCGAGCAACTGGCCACGCGCTACCGCGAGCTGGCGCGAGGCGTTCACCCTGACCGCTTCGCCGACGCCTCCGAGCGCGAGCAGCGGCTGGCGCTGGAGCAGTCCGCCCGGCTCAACGAGGCGTACCAGACCCTCAAGAGCCCCCCGCAGCGTGCGCGCTACCTGCTCACCATGAGCGGGCGCGAGCTGCCGCTGGAGGTCACGGTGCACGATCCGGAGTTCCTGCTGCAGCAGATGGAGCTGCGCGAGGAACTCGAGGATCTGCAGGACAGCGCCGACCTGGACGGTGTCGCCGTCTTCAAGCGCCGGCTGAAGACCGCCCAGGATCGATTGAACGAAAGCTTCGCAGCCTGCTGGAACGACGCGGCGCAACGCGAGCAGGCCGAACGCCTGATGCGGCGCATGCAGTTCCTCGACAAGCTCTCCTACGAAGTGCGCCAGTTAGAAGAGCGCCTCGACGATTAACCCAGTGCCGCTCCGGTCGCACGCCTGATATACAGATAAGTCCTGATCACGATGGCCCTACTGCAGATCGCCGAACCCGGCCAAAGTCCTCAACCGCACCAGCGCCGTCTGGCTGTGGGGATCGACTTGGGCACTACCAATTCGCTGGTCGCTGCGTTGCGCAGTGGTCTTTCCGAGCCTCTGGCCGACGCCCAAGGGCAGGTGATCCTGCCGTCCGCCGTGCGGTATCACGCCGACCGCGTCGAGGTCGGCGAGTCGGCCAAGCTGGCCGCGTCCTCCGATCCCCTGAACACCGTGCTGTCGGTCAAACGCCTGATGGGGCGTGGCCTGTCCGACGTCAAGCAACTGGGCGAGCAACTGCCGTACCGCTTCGTCGGCGGCGAGTCGCACATGCCGTTCATCGACACGGTCCAAGGGCCGAAAAGCCCGGTCGAAGTCTCCGCCGACATCCTGAAGGTGCTGCGCCAGCGTGCCGAAGCGACGCTGGGCGGCGAGCTGGTCGGTGCGGTGATCACGGTGCCGGCCTATTTCGATGACGCTCAGCGCCAGGCCACCAAGGATGCGGCGAAGCTCGCCGGCCTGAACGTGCTGCGCCTGCTCAACGAGCCGACCGCCGCCGCTGTGGCCTATGGTCTGGATCAGCACGCCGAAGGCCTGGTCGCGATCTATGACCTGGGCGGCGGCACCTTCGACATTTCCATCCTGCGCCTGACCGGCGGTGTCTTCGAAGTGCTGGCCACCGGCGGCGACAGCGCCCTGGGCGGCGATGACTTCGACCACACCATCGCTGGCTGGATCATCGAGGGCGCCGGCCTGTCCGCCGACCTCGATCCGGGCGCGCAACGCAATCTGCTGCAGACCGCTTGTGCGGCGAAAGAAGCGCTGACCGACGCCGCTGCCGTTGAGGTGGTCTACGGCGACTGGAAGGCGCAGCTGACCCGCGAGGCGTTCGACGCGCTGATCGAGCCGATGGTCGCGCGCAGCCTCAAGGCCTGCCGCCGCGCGGTGCGTGACTCGGGCATTGAGCTTGAAGACGTCCACGCCGTGGTCATGGTCGGCGGTTCGACCCGCGTACCGCGTGTGCGCGAGGCCGTCGCCGAAGCTTTCGGCCGTCAGCCGCTGACCTCCATCGACCCGGATCAAGTGGTGGCCATCGGGGCCGCGATCCAGGCCGACACCCTGGCCGGCAACAAGCGTGACGGCGGCGAACTGCTGCTGCTCGACGTGATTCCGCTGTCCCTGGGGCTGGAAACCATGGGCGGGCTGATGGAGAAGGTGATTCCGCGCAACACCACCATCCCGGTCGCCCGCGCCCAGGACTTCACCACCTACAAAGACGGCCAGTCGGCCATGGCGATCCATGTGCTGCAGGGCGAGCGCGAGCTGATCAGCGACTGCCGCTCCCTGGCGCGTTTCGAATTGCGCGGGATCCCGGCGATGGTGGCCGGCGCGGCGAAGATCCGCGTGACCTTCCAGGTCGATGCCGACGGCCTGCTCAGCGTCTCCGCCCGTGAACTGGGCTCGGGCGTCGAGGCCAGCATCCAGGTCAAGCCGTCCTACGGACTGACCGACGGCGAAATCGCAAAAATGCTCAAGGATTCGTTCCAGCACGCCAATGACGACAAGGTCGCCCGTGTCCTGCGCGAGCATCAGGTCGACGCCCAGCGTCTGGTCGAGGCGGTTCAGGCTGCCTTGGACGCCGACGGCGAGCGCCTGCTGGACGCCGAAGAGCGCATGGTCATCGACCTGCAGGTGCAGGAACTGACCGAACTGATGAAAGGTACCGATGGCTTTGCCATCGAGCAGCAGACCAAGCGTCTGTCGCAAGTGACCGACGCCTTTGCCGCCCGCCGCCTGGATTCGACGGTGAAAGCCGCGCTGGCGGGGCGCAACCTGAATGAAATCGAGGATAACTGATGCCGCAGGTCATTTTTCTGCCACACGAGAAGTTCTGCCCGGAAGGGTTGGTCGTGGAGGTGACGCCCGGTACAAACATTCTTGAGTTGGCCCATGAGCACCACATCGAGATGGAAAGCGCCTGTGGCGGCGTCTGCGCCTGCACCACCTGCCACTGCATCGTCCGCGACGGGTTCGACTCGCTTGAAGAAGCCGACGAGCTGGAAGAGGATATGCTCGACAAGGCCTGGGGGCTTGAGCGGGAATCGCGGCTTGCCTGCCAGGTGATCGTCGGTGAAGAAGACCTGACCATCGAAATCCCGAAATATTCGCTTAACCATGCGGCCGAAGCGCCGCACTGACTGGTGAGACTGTCATGAGCTACGGCTGGCATGATGTTCAACGCATTGCAGAAGAGCTGGCCGAGGCCCATCCGGGCGTCGATCCGTACTCTGTCAATTTCGTCGACCTGCAAAAATGGATCATGGCGCTGCCGGATTTCGACAACGACTCGGGCCGTGTGGGCGAGAAGGTGTTGGAAGCGGTTCAGACGCTCTGGGCCGACGAGTTAGACTGATCGTCCTCGCAGGTTAGGCAATACCCAAGAACCCGCGTATAATTCGCGGGTTTAATTTTTCGCAAATTACCGTTTCTGGAGTTACACCATGGCTGTTCAACGTACTTTCTCCATCATCAAGCCTGACGCCGTTGCAAAAGGCGCTGCCGGCGAAATCGTTACCCGTTTCGAAAAGGCTGGCCTGAAAGTGGTCGCTTCGAAAATGAAGCAACTGTCCAAAGCCGAAGCCGAAGGCTTCTACGCTGAGCACAAAGAGCGCGGTTTCTTCGGTGACCTGGTTGCTTTCATGATCTCCGGTCCAGTGGTCGTTCAGGTTCTGGAAGGCGAAAACGCCATCGCTCGCAACCGTGAGCTGATGGGCGCCACCAACCCTAAAGAAGCTGCTGCCGGCACCATCCGCGCTGACTTCGCCGAGTCGATCGACGCCAACGCCGTTCACGGTTCGGACTCCGAAGCCGCTGCCGCTCGCGAAATCTCGTACTTCTTCGCAGCTACCGAAGTAACCACTCGCTAAGCATTGGCTTAAAGAGTGAAGGTGAATCCATGACGACATCGACTGCTAAAACCAACCTGCTGGGTCTGACCCAGCCGGAAATGGAAAAATTCTTCGACTCAATCGGGGAGAAGCGTTTCCGTGCCGGTCAGGTTATGAAATGGATTCACCACTTTGGCGTGGATGATTTCGACGCCATGACGAACGTCGGCAAGGCCTTGCGCGAAAAGCTCAAGGCCGTTGCCGAAATTCGCGGTCCCGAAGTGGTCAGCGAGGACATCTCCAGCGACGGCACCCGCAAGTGGGTGGTGCGCGTGGCGTCCGGCAGCTGTGTCGAGACCGTGTACATTCCCCAGGGCAAGCGCGGCACCCTCTGCGTTTCGTCCCAGGCAGGCTGTGCCCTGGACTGCAGTTTCTGCTCCACCGGCAAGCAAGGCTTCAACAGCAACCTCACCGCCGCCGAAGTCATCGGCCAGGTGTGGATCGCGAACAAATCCTTCGGCAGCGTTCCGGCCACCATCGACCGCGCCATCACCAACGTGGTGATGATGGGCATGGGCGAACCGCTGCTGAACTTCGACGTTGTCGAAGTTCAGC
>NZ_JBIVHR010000166.1:0-5838 GCF_044749305.1 Pseudomonas sp. NPDC089534
GTATTGATGCCCATCTCTTTTCAGGCTCGCAGAATCCGCAGGGCGATCTCTCCGCGGTTAGCGATCAGAACTTTTTCCATCTTCGCAGTCATCATAGGCTCTCCGCAGTTCAAACGATGGTGAACATCGGTTGGTCGAACTCAACCGGCTGGCCGTCTTCAACGAGGATGGACTCGATCACACCGCTGGTTTCCGCTTCGATGTGGTTCATCATCTTCATGGCTTCGACGATGCACAGGGTGTCGCCTTTCTTCACGGTCTGGCCGACTTCGACGAAGGCCGGCGAGGTTGGCGAAGCCTTGCGGTAGAAGGTGCCGACCATCGGCGAACGGGCAACGGTGCCGTTCAGCGCTGGAGCGGCAGCGGCGGCCGGTGCGGCAGCCACAGGGGCGGCGGCAGGAGCGGCTGGCGCAGGGGCCGCGACCGGAGCAGGCGCCGGCGCGTAGTACTGCTGCGGCGCAACCTTGCTGTTGCGGCTGATGCGTACTGACTCTTCGCCTTCCTTGATCTCGAGCTCGTCGATGCCGGACTCTTCCAGCAATTCGATCAGTTTCTTAACTTTACGGATATCCATGAATCATCAACTCCCAAGGGTCGGTCAGGGGCGTTTAGCTTGTTGTTCAAGCTGCTCTAGGGCGGCCTCCAGGGCCAGTCTGTAACCGCTGGCGCCAAGGCCGCAGATCACTCCAACCGCTACATCGGAGAAGTAGGAGTGATGGCGGAAAGGTTCGCGTTTGTGCACGTTGGACAGGTGCACTTCGATGAATGGGATGCTCACCGCCAGCAGCGCGTCACGTAATGCGACACTTGTGTGCGTAAAAGCTGCTGGATTGATCAGGATGAAGTCCACGCCTTCATCGCGGGCGGCGTGGATCCGGTCGATCAATTCGTACTCGGCGTTGCTTTGCAGGTGCAGCAGATGATGGCCGGCCTCGCGGGCGCGGCGCTCCAGGTCCTGATTGATCTGCGCCAGGGTGGTCGAGCCGTAGGTGCCCGGTTCCCGGGTGCCGAGCAGGTTCAGGTTGGGGCCGTGCAGCACCAGTAGCGTTGCCATCTGCGTGTTCCTTGTCTTGGGTGAGCCTTCGTCAGAACCCGGCGACTATGCCGCAAAGACTTTGTGACTGTCTAGTTCCCTGCAATAGCCAGCACGATGTCCGATGTTTGCGCAAAATATGTGACCGAGTGATTAAATCCGGTCATCCGCCTGGCGGATCCGCTCGATGAAGCCGGCGGCGCCGATCTCGCCGATCACCCGCACATCGCGGCGCTCGGCCCCGTCCTTGCCGAAGAACATCAGCGCCGGCGGGCCGAACAGCGTGTAGCGGTCGAGCAGGGTGCGCTGTTCGGCATTGCTGGCGGTGATGTCGAAGCGGATCAGCCGGTAGCCCTTGAGCCGCTCCATGACCGTGGCGTCGTTGAGCACTTCGTGTTCGATGACCTTGCAGCTGATGCACCAGTCGGCGTACCAGTCGAGCAGCAGCGGGGTGCCGGCGGCTTTCGCCTCGAGCAGCACGCGGTCCAGCTCCGCCGGGGTGCTGACGGTTTGCCACCGGCCGCTGTCCTGCGCCGGCGCGTCGCTTTGGGCGATGCGCGGGGCAATGGGGTTCAGCGGGTCGGTCTGGCCGCTGAACGCGCCGTACCAGCAGGCCAGCGCATAGAACAGCAGGAACATCCCCAGCAACTGGCCGAGGCGTTTGCGCGGCGGCTTGTAGACGAACTCCAGCGCGCCGAGGAACAGGCCCACGCCGCCGGCCAGCAGCCCGATCAGCAGCAGCGTGACCTGACCCGGCAGCACGCGGCCGAGCAGCCCGATCGACAGCCCCAGCAACAGCACGCCGATGCCGTTCTTCACGTACATCATCCACGGCCCGCTTTTCGGCAGCCACGCCGCGCCGCCGGTGGCGACCAGCAACAGCGGCGCGCCCATGCCCAGGCCGAGCATGAACAGCTTCAGCCCGCCGCCCAGGGCATCGCCGCTGGCGCTTATATAAAGCAGCGCACCGGCCAGCGGCGCCGAGACGCACGGCGACACCAGCAGGCTCGACACCACGCCCAGCACCGCCGCGCCCCACAGCGAACCGCCTTCGGTGCGCCCGGCAATGCGGTCGAGGCGGCTGCTGATGAAGTGCGGCAGCTTGAGCTCGAACACGCCGAACATCGCCAGGGCGAACACCGCAAAGAACAGCGCGAACGGCACCAGCACCCAGGCCGACTGCAGCCGCGCCTGCAGGTTGAGCTGCGCGCCGAACAACCCCATCAGCGCCCCCAGCAGGGCGAAGCACGCCGCCATCGGCAGCACATAGGCGAGCGACAGGTTGAAGCCGCGCAACCCGCCGACCTGGCCGCGCAGCACCACGCCGGAAAGGATCGGCAGCATCGGCAGCACGCACGGCGTGAACGTCAGGCCCAGGCCGGCGAGAAAGAACAGCGCCAGGTCCTTCCAGTCCCATGTTGCGGTTGCGCTGGTGGGGCTTGCCGGCGCCGCGTCGCCGTCGATGCTCAGGCGTTCGGTTTCCGGGGGGTAGCACAGGCCCTTGTCGGCACAGCCCTGATAGGTCACGGCAAGGTTGAAGGCGCGGGCATCGCTGCGTGGCAGCTCGACGTCGAGGATGCCGTGGTAGACCTCGACATCGCCGAAGTACTCGTCGTGCTTCTGCTCGCCCGGCGGCAACTGCGCGCCGCCCAGCTTCACGTCGGCCGGATCGGCGCGGAACTGGAAGCGGTGACGGTAGAGGTAGTAGCCCTCGGTCGCGACGAAACGCAGCTTGACCGACTGCGGCGTGCTTTCGACCAGGCTCAGCCGGAAGGCTTCGCGCACCGGCAGGAAGTCGGCGCTGTTGTTGATCGAGCTCAGGGAGGCGCTGGGTTTGCTGTCGAACAGCCCGGCGGCGCCGGCCGGCAGGGCAAGGATCAAGAGCAGGAGGCAAAGCAGGCGGCGCATGACAGTCTCGCGTTTTGAGGATGCGGGAATGATAGCGGAGTCCGCCGGATCGGTCTTTTGCGGCAAGGGCGTTTGCTTGTGGCGAGGGAGCTTGCTCCCGCTGGGGGGCGTAGCACCCCTGCAACTATGGCCGGGCGGCTGCTGCGCAGCCGAGCGGGAGCAAGCTCCCTCGCCACGGAAAGCCCCTCCACCTCAAATGGGCCGGTGCCGATTGTCACATCTCAGACGCGGAAAGCCTGCACCGCCGTATGCAGTTGCCCGCCCAGCTCCAGCAGGTTTTCACCTTGCTCGCGTCCTTGGCCGATGCGCAGCAGGTTGTCGCCGCCCAACTGGTGGATCCGTTCGCTGTGGTCGCGGATCTCGCTGACCGCGCCGCTCTGCTGGGCGGTGACGTCGGCGATGCGCACGGCGGTCTCGGCGATGGTCTGGATCGCGCCGACGATCTTGTCCAGCGCGCCGTCCGCCGCCTGGGCCTGGTTGGCCGTGGCTTCGGCGTGCTCGACCTGGGCGCGCATGCCTTCGACCGATTGGCGGGCTGCGGCCTGCAGGCCGGCGATCAGCGTCTGGATCTCGGCGGTGGCCCCGGCGGTGCGCTGCGCCAGCGAACGGACCTCCTCGGCCACCACGGCGAAGCCGCGGCCCATCTCGCCGGCCCGGGCCGCTTCGATGGCGGCGTTGAGGGCCAGCAGGTTGGTCTGGTCGGCGATCGAACGGATCACCGTCAGCACGCCGCCGATGGTGGCGGACTCCTCCGCCAGGTGTTCGATCATCTGCGCGTTGCCTTGCACCTCGCCGACCAGCGCATGCAGCCCGGTGAGGCTTTGGCCGATCACTTGCTGGCCGTGCTCGACCGCCTGTCCGGCATGGCGGCTGGCGTCGGCGGCCTGGCGGGCGTCGCCCGCCACTTGCTGGATGGTCGCTTCCAGTTCGCTGAGGGAATCGCGGATCAGCGCGGTGTCGCCGGCCTGGTGTTCGGCGCCGCTGTGCAGGTCGTTGCTCAGCTCGGCCAGGGTGCGGCTGCTGCCGGCCACCTGCTCGGCGTTGCCGCGGATGGTGCCGACCAGATCCACCAGATAGGCGCGCAGGCGGTTGAGCGAGGCTTCGATGTCGTGCAGTTCGCGGTTGGTCTTGCCCAGGTGGATGTCGCGGCTGAAATCGCCTTCGGCCCAGGTCGACAGCGCCGGCGCGAGATTGGTCAGGGTGCGGGCCAGGCGCCGCTGCAAGGTGTCGATCAGCAACGCGATCAGCAGGATCAGGCCGATCATCACGCCCTGCATCAGCCGCACCTCGCCCTGGATCTGGCCGTGCTGGGCACGCACGGCCGGTTCCAGCCCGGCGATGGCCTGCTGGACGGCGGCGATCTTCTGGTGGGTCGCGGCGGCCAGGTCCGTGCGCTTCTGGATCTGCTCGCGGGTACGCGCGAGCTCCGCCGGATAGCGTCCGAGCAGGCTGTTGAGCTCACGCTTGAGCCCGACGCCGGCGTCTTCGGCGGCGGCCTTTTCGGTGCTTTCGATGCCCATCATCGCGGCGAAGTCGTCGCTGCCGGACTCGCTCCGGCTGACCACGCCGAGCAAGGGCAGGGCATCGATGGCCTGGGCCTGGGCGCGGAGGTTGGCGACTTCCCGTTCGACGTCGGCGGCCAGTTCGCTGCGGCCGCTGCTGACCAGTTTGTCCCGGGCCAGCGACAGTTTGCCCAGGTGCTGCGCCGCGTTGAGCAGCGGCAGCAGGTACGCCGCATTGCCGCTGGCGTAGGTGCTGAGCTGGTCGAGGCTGGCGCTCAGTTCGCGCTCGGCCTGCACCAGCAGCGCCTGCGGGTCGCCCGCCAGTTTGCCGGCCGCCAACAGGTCGGTCTTGCTGAACTCGTCCAGGCCCGAAAGGCTCGGGCGCAGGGTGTCGGCCAGGGCGGGCGGCAGTTCGCCGATTTCCCTTTGCAGGCTGTCGATTGCGGCGGCGGCGCTGCTCAGGCGCAGGGCGTCGCCGCTGGCGAGGTAGTCCTCGACGTTGCGCGCCGCATCGTTCTGAAAGCGCTGCGACAGGCCCAGGTAGCGCTCCATCAGCAGGTAGGGGCGCTCCAGCGCCTTTTGCGACCACCACAGCGTGGCGCCGAGGGCCAGGCACACGGCGACCAGCAACAGCGTGTTGAGATTGGTGAGCAACTTCAGGCGCATGACGGCTACCAACGGCAGAAATGGTAAGCGCCTGAATTTATTGCGGTTCTGTTACAGGGTTATGACCGAATCGGTGGAATCCGATGAAAAAGTGGCACTTTGCTTTGAGTCCCGGGCGACCTGCACCCGGTTGCGTCCTTCGCCCTTGGCGCGGTACAGCGCCTCGTCGGCCTGGCTGGCCATCATCAGGCTGTCGGAGTCTTCGCCCATCTCCACGACGCCTGCGCTGAAGGTGCACCACAGATCCTGCGGCTGCGCCGGGTAATGGATCTCGGCGAAGCGCTGGCGGATCTCGTCGAGCACGTTGTGCGCGGCGGCCAGGTCGGTGTCGGGCATGACGATGGCGAATTCCTCGCCGCCGTAGCGGCCGATGAAATCGGTCTTGCGCAGGCGCTGCTTGAGGAACAGCGCCAAGCTCTTGATCACCCGGTCGCCCATCGGGTGGCCGTGGCTGTCGTTGACCCGCTTGAAGTGGTCGATGTCGAGCATGGCGAAGCTCAGCGGCTTGCCCTCGCGGCGGGCGCGGAACGAGCAGTCTTCCAGCAGTTGCAGGATATGGGTGTGGTTGTACAGGCCGGTGAGGCTGTCGCGCACCATCCGCGCCTTGAGGTTGCGCGCGCGGGCGGCGCGGTTGCGCACGGTGGTGATCAGGTGGCGCGGCTTGATCGGTTTGGTCAGGCTGGGTGCGGTCGGTCAGGTACAGCACCATCAACGGTTCGAAGCGGCTGC
>NZ_JBIVHR010000167.1:0-5661 GCF_044749305.1 Pseudomonas sp. NPDC089534
TTCATACAATGACTCTCTTCTTTGTTTTTTCAGAAGGGGCTGGATCACGCATAGGGATTCAATGGGTGTCTTGAAAAAGGACGCGATTCTAACAGGCTCACGGCCTCAAGGCTAAAGGGAAGGGCGGATCAGTTCGAGGCCGAAGCGATTGCCGGCCAGGTAATCGTCGATGCAGCGGATGATCAGTTCGCTGCGCCAGTGATCGCGCTGCTCCAATAATTCGTCGCGGGTCAGCCACTTGGCGCCGACGATGCCGTCGTCCAGCGGGCGGTCAGAGTGGTGCTGCAGGGGCTTTGCGCTGAAGCAGACACGCTGGTACGTCACGCCGTTGCTCGGGGCGGTGTACAGGTAAATGCCGATCACGGCGGTGGGCTCGACGTCCCAGCCGGTTTCTTCGAGGGTTTCGCGCACGGCGGCTTCGATCAGGGTCTCGTCCGGATCCAGGTGGCCGGCGGGCTGGTTGAGCACGTTGCGGCCGGCCTTGTGCTCTTCGACCATCAGGAAGCGGCCGTTGTCTTCGACGATGGTGGCGACGGTGATGTGGGGTTGCCAGGCCATAAACCTTCCTCAATTCCCAAAACTTGAAACATTATCCCTGTGGGAGCTGGCTTGCCAGCGATAGCGGCGGATCGGTTACCCTGAATGTGACAGACAGGCTGTCATCGCTGGCAAGCCAGCTCCCACAGGGTTTTGTGTGCTCTCCAGAAACAGAAACCCCGGCGCTGGGCCGGGGTTTCTTTACCGCACTACAACTTTACGCCAGCGCAGCGATGGCCGCGTTGAGCGTGGCGCTCGGACGCATGGCCTTGCTGATCAGCTCGGCATCGGCGTGGTAGTAGCCGCCGATGTCCACTGGCTTGCCTTGAACGGCGTTGAGCTCGGCGACGATGGTCGCTTCGTTCTCGGTCAGGGTCTTGGCCAGAGGTGCGAACTGCGCTTGCAGCGCGGCGTCTTCGGTCTGGGCGGCCAGGGCCTGGGCCCAGTACAGCGCCAGGTAGAAGTGGCTGCCGCGGTTGTCGATGTTGCCGACCTTGCGCGATGGCGACTTGTTGTTGTCCAGGAACTGGCCGGTGGCCTGATCCAGGGTCTTGGCCAGCACCAGCGCTTTCGGGTTGCCGTAGTTCACGCCCAGGTGTTCCAGGGACGCGGCCAGGGCCAGGAATTCACCCAGCGAGTCCCAGCGCAGGAAGTTCTCTTCCAGCAGTTGCTGCACGTGCTTCGGAGCCGAACCGCCGGCGCCGGTCTCGAACAGGCCGCCGCCGTTCATCAGCGGCACGATCGACAGCATCTTGGCGCTGGTGCCCAGTTCCATGATCGGGAACAGGTCGGTCAGGTAGTCGCGCAGCACGTTGCCGGTCACCGAGATGGTGTCCTTGCCTTCGCGGGTGCGCTGCAGGGTGGCTTTCATCGCCTCGACCGGCGCCATGATCTGGATGTCCAGACCGGCAGTGTCGTGATCCTTCAGGTAGGCCTGAACTTTCTCGATCACTACGCCGTCGTGGGCGCGCATCGGGTCGAGCCAGAAGATCGCCGGGGTGCTGCTTGCGCGAGCACGGTTGACGGCCAGCTTGACCCAATCCTGGATCGGCGCGTCCTTGGTCTGGCACATGCGGAAGATGTCGCCGGCTTCGACAGCCTGTTCCATCAGCAGGGTGCCCTTGCTGTCGGTCACGCGGACGACGCCGTCGGCCTTGATCTGGAAGGTCTTGTCGTGGGAGCCGTACTCTTCGGCCTTCTTGGCCATCAGGCCGACGTTCGGCACGCTGCCCATGGTGGTCGGGTCGAAGGCGCCGTTGGCCTTGCAGTCTTCGATCACCGCCTGGTAGATGGTCGCGTAGCAGCGGTCCGGGATCACGGCCTTGGTGTCGTGCAGCTGGCCGTCGGTGCCCCACATCTTGCCGGAGTCACGGATCATGGCCGGCATCGAGGCGTCGACGATCACGTCGCTCGGCACGTGCAGGTTGGTGATGCCCTTGTCGGAGTTGACCATCGCCAGCGCCGGACGAACGGCGTAGACCGCCTGGATGTCGGCTTCGATGGCGGCTTGCTGGTCGGCCGGCAGGGTCTTGATGCGGGCGTACAGGTCGCCGATGCCGTTGTTCAGGTTGAAGCCGATCTGCGCCAGCACGTCGGCGTGCTTGGCCAGGGCGTCCTTGTAGAACTCGGCGACGATCTGGCCGAACATGATCGGGTCGGAGACCTTCATCATGGTGGCCTTGAGGTGAACCGACAGCAGCACGCCTTGGGCCTTGGCGCTTTCGATTTCGGCGGCGATGAAGGCGCGCAGGGCGTTCTTGCTCATCACGGCGCAGTCGAGGATCTCGCCGGCCTGGACGGTGGTCTTCTCTTTCAGGACGGTGGCGGTGCTGTCCTTGGCGATCAGTTCGATCTTCACCGCGTCGGCGGCGTCGATCAGGGCGGCCTTCTCGCTGCCGTAGAAGTCACCGGCGCTCATGTGGGCGACGTGGGACTTGGAGTCCTTGGCCCAGGCGCCCATCTTGTGCGGGTGCTTGCGCGCGTAGTTCTTGACTGACAGCGGGGCGCGGCGGTCGGAGTTGCCTTCGCGCAGAACCGGGTTCACGGCGCTGCCCTTGATCTTGTCGTAACGCGCCTTGGCGTCTTTTTCGGCGTCGGTGGCCGGGGTTTCCGAGTAGTCCGGCAGGTTGTAGCCCTGGGCCTGCAGCTCTTTGATGGCGGCCTGCAGTTGCGGTACCGAAGCGCTGATGTTCGGCAGCTTGATGATGTTGGCTTCAGGCGTGACCGCCAGTTCGCCCAGTTCGGCGAGGTGGTCGGCTACGGCTTTGTCGCCCAGTTGCTCGGGGAAGCTGGCCAGGATGCGCCCTGCAAGGGAGATGTCGCGGGTCTCGACGGCGATGTCGGCCGAGGCGGTGTAGGCCTCGATGATCGGCAGCAGGGAATAGGTGGCGAGGGCTGGAGCTTCGTCGGTGAAGGTATAGATGATCTTCGAGCGGGTGGGCATATTCGGATTAACTCTCTCTTCTTTGCTAAAGCGTGCGCAGAAACTCGAGGGGCGCCGGGTAAGCGCGTTCGTTCAAAGTCATCCATGAACCGAGTGTCGAGGTTTCTTCGCGGTGATGTTGGGTGCATCAGTAGAGCGTCATGCGGTCAGGCTGCGGTATCAGCCCGGCCAAATCAGGCGGAAAGTCTCGTCGTAGAGAGGCCAGCCGTCGTGACCCTGTGGTCAGCGGCGGGCATTATACATAGGTAGCTGGCAATCTGCCGATGGTTCATATGCAACGATTCTCGTCCATTGGTCTAAAGGTCGCAGGGCGGGGCGTGGCACGGTGTCGTCGGTAATGCTTGAGATTGGCGCTTTTCCCTTTGCTTTCAGGCTTGTAGGAAACGGGATGTGCCCGTGCCCGGAACAGAGGGTTTGCGTGATGATTTAACTGGGTTACGCTCGGACGAAGCCAGATGTTCAATCCAATGAGTGGAGTTCAGCATGGGTTACAAGAAGATTCAGGTTCCGGCCGTCGGCGACAAAATCACCGTCAATGCAGACCATTCTCTCAATGTCCCAGACAACCCGATCATTCCCTTCATCGAAGGCGACGGCATTGGCGTCGACGTCAGTCCGGTGATGATCAAGGTGGTGGATGCTGCCGTGGCCAAGGCCTACGGAGGCAAGCGCAAGATTTCCTGGATGGAGGTCTACGCCGGCGAAAAAGCGACCCAGGTCTATGACCAGGACACCTGGCTGCCTCAGGAAACCCTGGATGCCGTGAAGGATTACGTCGTCTCCATCAAGGGCCCGTTGACCACCCCGGTCGGCGGCGGTATCCGCTCCCTCAACGTCGCCCTGCGCCAGCAGCTCGACCTGTATGTCTGCCTGCGGCCGGTGGTGTGGTTCGACGGCGTGCCGAGCCCGGTGAAAAAGCCAGGCGACGTCGACATGGTCATCTTCCGTGAGAACTCCGAGGACATCTACGCCGGCATCGAATGGAAGGCCGGTTCCCCGGAGGCCACCAAGGTCATCAAGTTCCTGAAAGAGGAAATGGGCGTCACCAAGATCCGTTTCGACCAGGACTGCGGCATCGGCATCAAGCCTGTCTCCAAGGAAGGCACCAAGCGCCTGGTGCGCAAGGCCCTGCAATACGTGGTGGACAACGACCGCAAGTCGCTGACCATCGTGCACAAGGGCAACATCATGAAGTTCACCGAAGGCGCCTTCAAGGACTGGGGCTATGAGGTGGCGAAGGAAGAGTTCGGCGCCGAGCTGCTGGACGGCGGTCCGTGGATGAAGTTCAAGAACCCGAAGACCGGCCGCGAAGTCATCGTCAAGGACGCCATCGCCGACGCCATGCTCCAGCAGATCCTGCTGCGTCCGGCCGAGTACGACGTGATCGCCACGCTGAACCTCAACGGTGACTACCTCTCCGACGCCCTGGCGGCGGAAGTGGGCGGCATCGGCATCGCGCCGGGCGCCAACCTGTCCGACACCGTGGCCATGTTCGAGGCCACCCACGGCACGGCGCCGAAGTACGCCGGCAAGGATCAGGTCAACCCGGGCTCGGTGATTCTGTCGGCGGAGATGATGCTGCGCCACCTGGGCTGGACCGAGGCGGCCGACCTGATCATCAAGGGCACCAACGGCGCCATCAAGGCCAAGACCGTGACCTACGACTTCGAACGTCTGATGGAAGGCGCGAAGCTGGTGTCGTCCTCGGGCTTCGGCGAGGCGCTGATCGCGCACATGTAAGCGAATCCGCCGCAATGAAAACCGCCCGGTTCGATGATTCGAACCGGGCGGTCTCGTTTATGGCGGCAGGTGCGCTCGGATCAGTGGGCGACCGTCTGCGAGTGGCTGGCGGCGGCCGTGCGTTCTCTTGCGGCGTCGGCAGGCGCTATCTTGACGGCATGCAGGCCTTTGGGGCCTTGAACGATCTCGAAGTTGACGAGCTGTCCGGCCTTGAGGGTCTTGTAGCCCTCCATCTCGATGGCGGAGTAGTGGGCAAAAAAGTCGATTTCCTTGCCATCCTCGTCGCGACCTTCGCGGGCGTCGGTGTTGATGAAACCGAATCCCTTGGCATTGTTGAACCATTTCACCTTGCCGACAGCCATGCTCAAATCCCTCTGCAACAGACTCCAACGCTGGAGTATCATCCAATTCATCCGCAGTCGAATTCGTTATTGAATATGACTCCGCGGATCTTTTTTACCCACCGTGGGTTCTATTGGTTGTAACACCGTTTTCCCGATAGTCAAGTTGACCGGGCAGTCGGAGTTGAAAACGCGTACAGCCGCCCCCACCACTGTATTTGCACAACTGACGAACCTTTCTTTCCATGCATGCAATCAGCCAGATTCGACTAACATTCAATCAGGATCGCCCTGATTTACACGACGACGATTCAGCGGGTATTGCTGTTCAGGAAGCGAAGCCTGCGTTGCAGGCGCCGCCGATGTACAAGGTGGTTTTGTTCAATGATGACTACACACCGATGGATTTCGTCGTCGAAGTGCTCGAGGTGTTTTTTAACCTGAATCGCGAGCTGGCGACCAAGGTCATGCTGGCTGTCCATACAGAAGGACGGGCAGTATGTGGAGTGTTTACCCGTGACATCGCCGAGACAAAGGCCATGCAGGTCAACCAATACGCCAGGGAAAGCCAGCATCCGCTACTCTGTGAAATCGAGAAGG
>NZ_JBIVHR010000168.1:0-5437 GCF_044749305.1 Pseudomonas sp. NPDC089534
GGGTCGGTCATGGGGCCTCCGGGCGCAATGCCCGGCAGTTCCTGTCGATGATGGAAAAGCCCGACGTCGACACCATCGAAGGCCTGTCGCCGGCGATCTCCATCGAGCAGAAGTCGACCTCGCACAACCCGCGCTCCACGGTCGGCACCATCACCGAAATCTACGACTACCTGCGCCTGCTCTATGCCCGCGTCGGCACGCCGCGCTGCCCGGACCACGACATCCCGCTGGAGGCGCAGACCGTCAGCCAGATGGTCGACCTGGTGCTGGCCGAGCCTGAAGGCAGCAAGCTGATGCTGCTGGCCCCGGTGATCCGCGAGCGCAAGGGCGAGCACCTGTCGGTGTTCGAAGAGCTGCGCGCCCAGGGCTTCGTCCGCGCCCGGGTCAACGGCAAGCTCTTCGAGCTCGACGAACTGCCGAAACTGGACAAGCAGAAGAAGCACACGATCGAAGTCGTGGTCGACCGCTTCAAGGTGCGCGCCGACCTGCAGCAGCGCCTGGCCGAATCGTTCGAGACCGCGCTGAAGCTGGCGGACGGCATCGCCCTGGTGGCGCCGATGGACGACGAACCGGGCGAGGAGATGATCTTCTCCGCGCGCTTCGCCTGCCCGGTCTGCGGCCACGCCATCAGCGAGCTGGAGCCGAAGCTGTTCTCCTTCAACAACCCGGCCGGCGCCTGCCCGACCTGCGACGGCCTGGGCGTGAAGCAGTTCTTCGACATCAAGCGCCTGGTCAACGGTGAACTGACCCTGGCCGAAGGCGCGATCCGCGGCTGGGACCGGCGCAACGTCTACTACTTCCAGATGCTCGGCTCGCTGGCGTCCCATTACGGGTTCAGCCTGGAGCAGCCGTTCAACCAGCTGTCCGCCGAGCACCAGAAATACATCCTGCACGGCAGCGGTTCGCAGAACGTCGACTTCAAGTACCTCAACGACCGGGGCGACATCGTCAAGCGCTCGCACCCGTTCGAAGGCATCGTGCCGAACCTGGAGCGCCGCTACCGCGAGACCGAGTCGGCCAGCGTGCGCGAGGAACTCGCCAAGTTCCTCAGCACCCAGGCCTGCCCGGATTGCCGCGGCACCCGCCTGCGCCGCGAAGCGCGGCACGTGTGGGTCGGCGAAAAGACCCTGCCGGCGGTGACCAACCTGCCGATCGGCGACGCCTGCGACTACTTCGGCGACCTGAAGATGACCGGCCGCCGCGGCGAGATCGCCGACAAGATCCTCAAGGAGATCCGCGAGCGCCTGCAGTTCCTGGTCAACGTCGGCCTCGACTACCTGTCGCTGGACCGCAGCGCCGACACCCTGTCCGGCGGCGAGGCCCAGCGGATCCGTCTGGCCAGCCAGATCGGCGCAGGCCTGGTCGGCGTCCTGTACATCCTCGACGAGCCGTCCATCGGCCTGCACCAGCGGGACAACGACCGCCTGCTGGGCACCCTCAAGCACCTGCGCGACATCGGCAACACGGTGATCGTGGTCGAGCACGACGAAGACGCGATCCGCCTGGCCGACTACGTGGTGGACATCGGCCCCGGCGCCGGCGTCCATGGCGGGCAGATCGTGGCCGAAGGCTCGCCGGACGAAGTCATGGCGCATCCGGACTCCCTGACCGGCAAGTACCTGTCCGGCCGGGTCAAGATCGAAGTGCCGGCCAAGCGCACGCCGCGCAACAAGAAACAGGTGCTGTCGCTCAAGGGCGCCCGCGGCAACAACCTGCGCAACGTCGACCTGGAAATCCCGATCGGACTGCTGACCTGTGTAACCGGTGTGTCCGGCTCCGGCAAATCGACGCTGATCAACAACACGCTGTTCCCGCTGAGCGCCACCGCGCTGAACGGCGCCACCACCCTGGAAGCGGCGCCGCACGACAGCATCAAGGGCCTGGATCACCTCGACAAAGTGGTCGACATCGACCAGAGCCCCATCGGCCGGACACCGCGCTCAAACCCGGCGACCTACACCGGGCTGTTCACGCCGATCCGCGAACTGTTCGCCGGCGTCCCAGAAGCCCGCTCCCGGGGCTACGGCCCAGGCCGCTTCTCGTTCAACGTCAAGGGCGGACGCTGCGAAGCCTGCCAGGGCGACGGCCTGATCAAGGTGGAAATGCACTTCCTGCCCGACATCTACGTGCCGTGCGATGTGTGCAAGAGCAAGCGCTACAACCGCGAGACCCTTGAGATCAAATACAAGGGCAAGAGCATCCACGAAACCCTCGAAATGACCATCGAGGAGGCGCGGGAGTTCTTCGACGCGGTGCCGGCCTTGGCGCGCAAGCTGCAGACCCTGATGGACGTGGGGCTGTCGTACATCAAGCTCGGGCAATCGGCGACGACCCTGTCCGGCGGCGAGGCGCAACGGGTCAAGCTGTCCCGCGAGCTGTCCAAGCGCGACACCGGCAAGACCCTGTACATCCTCGACGAGCCGACCACGGGCCTGCACTTCGCCGACATCCAGCAACTGCTCGACGTGCTCCATCGCCTGCGCGACCACGGCAATACCGTGGTGGTGATCGAGCACAACCTGGATGTGATCAAGACGGCCGACTGGCTGGTGGACCTGGGCCCGGAAGGCGGATCGAAGGGCGGACAGATCATCGCCACCGGCACGCCGGAAGAAGTCGCCGAGATGCCGCAGTCGCACACCGGCCACTACCTCAAACCGTTGCTGATCCGCGACCGGGCCTGATCCCCGGGCATGAAAAAGCCCCGGTCACCGTGAAGTGACCGGGGCTTTTTTACATCGCAACCCTCAAGCGTGGGATTGCAGGTAGTTCTCGAGACCGATCAGCTTGATCAGGCCCAACTGCTTTTCCAGCCAGTAGGTGTGGTCTTCTTCGGTGTCGTTGAGCTGAACCCGCAGGATCTCGCGGCTGACGTAGTCCTTGTGCTGCTCGCACAGCTCGATGCCTTTGCACAGCGCAGCGCGAACCTTGTACTCCAGGCGCAGATCCGCCTCGAGCATTTCCGGCACGGTGGTGCCGACATCCAGGTCATCCGGGCGCATGCGCGGAGTGCCTTCAAGCATCAGAATCCGGCGCATCAGCGCGTCTGCATGACCGGCCTCTTCTTCCATCTCGTGGTTGATCCGTTCGTAGAGCTTGGTGAATCCCCAGTCCTCATACATCCGCGAGTGAACGAAATATTGGTCACGCGCGGCCAGTTCGCCGGTCAGCAGCGTGTTGAGGTAATCGATAACGTCTGGGTGGCCTTGCATCGCCCTACATCTCCCTTCCTGAAAGTCTGTAGTTTGAACCAACCTGACTGGAAGGTCACCCGTTTCGCGCAATAAAAGCGAAGATATTCTTAGAAAACCAGCCTAAATAACGCAAAAACCGCCCTAATGAGGGCGGTTCTGCTTCTCGTTTAGACTTCGTTAAGCTGTACGTTGAGCAGCTTTGCGATTGCTTCTCCATACGCCGGATCGGCCTTGAAGAAATGCTGCAGCTGGCGGTCGACGACATCGCTCGACACACCCGCCATCGCACCGGCGATGTTGCTGGTCAGCAACGCTTTCTGCTCGTCGCTCATCAACCGGAACAGCGCACCGGCATGGCTGTAGTAGTCGGTGTCTTCACGGTGATCGTAACGGTCCGCCGCACCGCTGAGGGCCAATGGCGGCTCCGCGTAATGCGGTGCCTGCTTCGGCGACTCCACGTAGCTGTTCGGCTCGTAGTTGGGCGCGGCCCCACCGTTGCTGCCGAAGGCCATGGCACCATCACGCTGGTAGGTATTCACCGGGCTGCGTGGCGCATTCACCGGCAGTTGCTGGTGATTGGTGCCGACACGATAGCGGTGCGCATCGGCGTAGGCGAACACACGACCTTGCAGCATACGATCCGGGGAAAGGCCGACGCCAGGCACCATATTGCTTGGGCCGAACGCCGCTTGCTCAACTTCGGCGAAGTAGTTCAGCGGGTTGCGGTTCAGCTCCAACTCGCCCACTTCGATCAACGGGAACTCCTTCTGCGACCAGGTCTTGGTCACGTCGAACGGGTTCTCGTAATGCCCTGCGGCCTGGGCCTCGGTCATGATCTGAATGCACACGCGCCATTTCGGGAAGTCACCGCGCTCGATGGCTTCGAACAGGTCACGCTGGGCGTAGTCAGGATCGGTGCCGGCCAGACGGGCCGCTTCTGCCGGCGCCAGGTTCTTGATGCCTTGCAGGGTCTTGTAGTGCCACTTCACCCAATGACGTTCGCCGTTGGCGTTGATCAGGCTGTAGGTGTGGCTGCCGAAGCCGTGCATGTGACGATAACCGTCCGGAATCCCGCGGTCCGAAAACAGGATCGTGACCTGGTGCAACGCTTCCGGTGAGTGCGACCAGAAATCCCACATGGCCTGCGCACTTTTCAGGTTGCTCTGCGGCAGGCGTTTTTGGGTGTGGATAAAGTCCGGAAACTTCAGCGGATCGCGAATGAAGAACACCGGCGTGTTGTTGCCGACGATGTCCCAGTTGCCTTCCTCTGTGTAGAACTTGAGAGCGAAGCCACGGGGATCCCGTTCGGTGTCTGCCGATCCGCGCTCACCGCCGACAGTGGAAAAGCGCAGGAACGTCGGGGTCTGCTTGCCGACCGCCGAAAACAGACTGGCGCTGGTGTACCGAGTGATGTCACGCGTGACCGTGAAGGTGCCGTAGGCTCCCGAGCCTTTGGCGTGCACCCGGCGCTCCGGGATGTTTTCACGGTTGAAATGGGCAAGCTTCTCGATCAGGTGAAAGTCATCGAGCAGCAGCGGTCCACGAGGCCCCGCAGAGCGGGAGTTCTGGTTGTCGGCGACAGGTGCGCCACTGGCGGTCGTAAGCGTCTTGCTCTGGCTCATGCGATCTTCTTCCTCTGTCAGTCTTGAACTGCCGGCTAATCGGCTTGGTGGGGAGTATTGATCATCAATGTGACAGCCACAAATTCATTAACTTGCAGACATCAATAGATATTAATAATGATGAATCCCACTCTATAGTGACAACTGAAGTGAGGCATTAGCTTGTACGCAAGACGCATTCTTCCAGGCACAAAAAAACCGGGCACTGGGCCCGGTTTTTCCGTTTCAGACTGACGTCTTACTCAGCGGATACAGCTTCGCCGCCGACAGCACGATCAACCAGCTCGACGTACGCCATAGGAGCGTTGTCGCCAGCGCGGAAACCGCACTTGAGGATGCGCAGGTAGCCACCCTCACGGGTAGCGTAACGCTTGCCCAGATCGTTGAAGAGCTTACCGACGATAGCTTTCGAACGGGTACGGTCGAAAGCCAGACGACGGTTAGCAACGCTGTCTGTCTTGGCCAGAGTGATCAGCGGCTCGGCAACGCGGCGCAGTACTTGGGCTTTTGGCAGAGTAGTATTCATCAGCACGTGCTCGAACAGCCACACCGCCATGTTCTGGAACATAGCCTTACGGTGGGAGCTGGTGCGGCTCAGGTGACGACCACTTTTACGATGAC
>NZ_JBIVHR010000169.1:0-5394 GCF_044749305.1 Pseudomonas sp. NPDC089534
GTTCAAACGTCAGGACCTGGTGTACGAGAAAGAAGACCTACTGATCTCCGGCCCCGGCAAAAACCCAGATTAAAACTTCTATCGTGATGCAGGTATGGCCGTTGCGGGCAAGCCGAAAGGCGCCGCACAGAACGAAGCCGAGCCGATCAACGTGTAGAGCTTTCTGCCTTTAGGAAGAACGATGGAATTCGCTTTCTATTTCGCATCGGGTATCGCGGTTGTCTCCACGCTTCGCGTGGTCACCAACACCAACCCTGTGCACGCCCTGCTCTACCTGATCATTTCGCTGATCGCCGTGGCCATGACGTTCTTCGCCCTCGGCGCGCCGTTCGCCGGCGTGCTGGAAGTGATCGCCTACGCCGGCGCCATCATGGTGCTGTTCGTGTTCGTGGTGATGATGCTGAACCTGGGCCCGGCCTCGGTTCAGCAGGAACGCGCCTGGCTGCGGCCCGGCATCTGGGCGGGGCCGGTGATTCTCGCCGCGCTGCTGCTGGCCGAACTGCTGTATGTCCTGTTCGCTCACCAGAGCGGCCAGGCCATCGGCCAAACCACCGTGGACGCGAAAGCCGTGGGCATCAGCCTGTTCGGCCCGTACCTGCTGGTGGTCGAACTCGCCTCGATGCTGCTGCTCGCCGCAGCCGTCACGGCGTTCCACGTGGGCCGCAACGAGGCGAAGGAGTAACGTATGCCTGCTATCCCTCTCGAACACGGTCTGGCGGTCGCCGGCATCCTGTTCTGCCTCGGCCTCGTCGGCCTGATGGTCCGCCGCAACATTCTGTTCGTATTGATGAGCCTGGAAGTGATGATGAACGCCTCTGCCCTGGCGTTCATCGTGGCGGGTGCCCGTTGGGCGCAGCCGGATGGACAGATCATGTTCATCCTGGTGATCAGCCTCGCGGCGGCCGAGGCCAGCATTGGCCTGGCGATCCTGCTGCAGCTGTATCGCCGCTTCCACACGCTCGATATCGACGCTGCCAGTGAGATGCGCGGATGAACCTACTCTTTCTGACTTTCGTATTTCCCCTGATCGGGTTCCTGCTGCTGTCGTTCTCCCGCGGGCGCCTCTCGGAAAACCTGTCGGCGCTGATCGGCGTCGGCTCCATCGGCCTGTCCGCCATCGTCGCGGCCTACGTGATCTGGCAGTTCAACGTCGCACCGCCGGAAGGCGGCGTGTACACCCAGGTGCTGTGGCGCTGGATGTCGGTGGAAAGCTTCCAGCCGAACTTCACCCTGTACCTGGACGGCCTGTCCGTGACCATGCTGGGCGTGGTGGTCGGCGTGGGTTTCCTGATCCACCTGTTCGCCTCCTGGTACATGCGCGGTGAAGCGGGCTACTCGCGCTTCTTCTCCTACACCAACCTGTTCATCGCCAGCATGCTGTTCCTGGTGCTGGGCGACAACCTGCTGTTCATCTACTTCGGTTGGGAAGGCGTGGGCCTGTGCTCGTACCTGTTGATCGGTTTCTACTACAGCAACCGCAACAACGGCAACGCAGCCCTGAAAGCGTTCATCGTCACCCGCATCGGCGACGTGTTCATGGCCATCGGCCTGTTCATCCTGTTCCAGCAACTGGGCACGCTGAACGTCCAGGAACTGCTGGTGAAGGCGCCTGAGCACTTCAAGGCCGGCGACTTCTGGATCGTCCTGGCGACCCTGATGCTGCTGGGCGGCGCGGTCGGCAAATCGGCCCAGCTGCCGCTGCAGACCTGGCTGGCGGACGCGATGGCCGGCCCGACCCCGGTCTCGGCACTGATCCACGCCGCGACCATGGTGACCGCGGGCGTCTACCTGATCGCCCGTACCCACGGCCTGTTCGCCCTGGCGCCGGACATCCTGCACCTGGTCGGCATCGTCGGCGGCGTGACCCTGGTGCTGGCCGGTTTCGCAGCCCTGGTGCAGACCGACATCAAGCGCATCCTCGCCTACTCGACCATGAGCCAGATCGGCTACATGTTCCTGGCCCTGGGCGTGGGCGCGTGGGAAGGCGCGATCTTCCACCTGATGACCCACGCGTTCTTCA
This sequence comes from Pseudomonas sp. NPDC089534, assembly GCF_044749305.1. Classification (NCBI taxonomy): domain Bacteria; kingdom Pseudomonadati; phylum Pseudomonadota; class Gammaproteobacteria; order Pseudomonadales; family Pseudomonadaceae; genus Pseudomonas; species Pseudomonas sp. NPDC089534. Next base: position 2,021 of record NZ_JBIVHR010000169.1, read on the forward strand.
AGGCCCTGCTGTTCCTCGCCTCCGGTGCGGTGATCGTCGCCTGCCACCACGAGCAGAACATCTTCAAGATGGGCGGCCTGTGGAAGAAACTGCCGCTGGCCTACGCCAGCTTCATCGTCGGCGGCGCGGCCCTGGCCGCCCTGCCGCTGGTGACCGCAGGCTTCTACTCCAAGGACGAGATCCTCTGGGAAGCGTTCGCCAGCGGCCACGAAGGCCTGCTGTACGCCGGCCTGGTCGGTGCGTTCATGACCTCGCTGTACACCTTCCGCCTGATCTTCATCGCGTTCCACGGTGAAGCCAAGACCGAAGCCCACGCCGGCCACGGCATCTCCCACTGGCTGCCGCTGTCGGTGCTGATCGTGCTGTCGACCTTCGTCGGCGCCATGATCGTTCCGCCGCTGCACGGCGTGCTGCCGGAGAGCGTCGGCCACGCCGGCGGCGAAGCCAAGCACAGCCTGGAAATCGCCTCGGGCGCCATCGCCCTGGCCGGTATCCTGCTGGCCGCCCTGCTGTTCCTGGGCAAGCGCCGCTTCGTGACCGCCGTCGCCAACAGCGGCATCGGCCGTCTGCTGTCGGCCTGGTGGTTCGCCGCCTGGGGCTTCGACTGGATCTACGACAAACTGTTCGTCAAGCCGTACCTTGCGATCAGCCATGCACTGCGCAAAGACCCGCTCGACCAGACCATCGGTCTGATCCCGCGCATGGCCAAGGGCGGCCACACCGCCCTGAGCCGTACCGAGACCGGTCAACTGCGTTGGTACGCCGCCTCGATGGCAGCCGGTGCCGTGTTGGTCATCGGTGCTGTCGTGCTGGTAGCGGTCTGATATGAACCTTGCGAATTTGCGAAAGGAAACGAGCCCGTCATGATTCTGCCTTGGCTAATCCTGATCCCCTTCATCGGCGGCCTGCTGTGCTGGCTGGGTGAGCGCTTCGGCGCCACCCTCCCCCGCTGGATTGCGCTGATCACCATGTCCCTGCTGCTCGCCCTCGGCCTCTGGCTGTGGGCCCACGGCGACTATTCGTTCGCACCCAAACCCGGTGCCGACCCGACCTGGGCGCTTGAGTTCAAGCATGTCTGGATCCAGCGCTTCGGCATCAACGTGCACCTGGCCCTCGACGGCCTGTCGCTGCTGATGATCCTGCTGACCGGTCTGCTGGGCGTCCTCTCGGTGCTCTGCTCGTGGAAAGAGATCCAGCGTCACGTCGGTTTCTTCCACCTGAACCTGATGTGGATCCTGGGCGGTGTCGTCGGCGTGTTCCTGGCCCTCGACCTGTTCATGTTCTTCTTCTTCTGGGAAATGATGCTGGTGCCGATGTACTTCCTCATCGCGCTCTGGGGTCACAGCTCCTCGGACGGCAAGAAGACCCGGATCTACGCCGCGACCAAGTTCTTCATCTTCACTCAGGCTTCCGGCCTGATCATGCTGGTGGCGATCCTCGGTCTGGTGCTGGTGAACTACAACAGCACCGGCGTGATCAGCTTCAACTACGCCGACCTGCTGAAGACCAAGATGTCGGCCACCACCGAGTACGTGCTGATGCTGGGCTTCTTCATCGCCTTCGCGGTGAAGCTGCCGGTCGTGCCGTTCCACTCGTGGCTGCCTGACGCCCACGCCCAGGCGCCGACCGCCGGTTCCGTCGACCTCGCCGGTATCCTGCTCAAGACCGCTGCCTACGGCCTGCTGCGCTTCGCCCTGCCGCTGTTCCCGAACGCTTCGGCCGAGTTCGCGCCGTTCGCCATGACCCTCGGTCTGATCGGGATCTTCTACGGCGCGTTCCTGGCGTTCGCGCAAACCGACATCAAGCGTCTGATCGCCTTCTCGTCCGTTTCCCACATGGGCTTCGTCCTGATCGGCATCTACTCCGGCAGCCAACTGGCCCTGCAGGGCGCGGTGATCCAGATGCTGGCCCACGGCCTGTCGGCGGCGGCGCTGTTTATCCTCAGCGGTCAGCTGTACGAGCGCCTGCACACCCGTGACATGCGCGAGATGGGCGGCCTGTGGTCGCGCATCGCGTACCTGCCGGCGATCAGCCTGTTCTTCGCGGCGGCCTCGCTGGGCCTGCCGGGCACCGGCAACTTCGTCGGCGAGTTCCTGATCCTGATCGGCACCTTCGCCAGCGCACCGTGGATCACCGCAATCGCCACGTCCGGCCTGGTGTTCGGTTCCGTCTACTCGCTGATCATGATCCACCGCGCCTACTTCGGCCCGTCCAAGTCGGACTCGATCCTGCACGGCATGGACGGCCGCGAACTGATCATGGTGCTGGGCCTTGCGGTGCTGCTGATCTACCTCGGCGTGTACCCGCAACCGTTCCTCGACACCTCTGCCGCCACCATGCATGGCGTGCAGCAGTGGCTCGGCACCGCCTTCACTCAACTCGCTTCGGCCCGGTAAGAGCGCTATGGAATTCACGATCCAACACTTTATTGCGCTAGCGCCACTGTTGATCACCAGCCTCACCATCATCGTGGTGATGCTGGCGATCGCCTGGCGCCGCAACCACTCGCAGACCTTCCTGATTTCGGTGGCGGGCCTGAACCTGGCGTTGCTGTCGATCCTGCCGGCACTCAAAGTCGCGCCCCTGGCCGTGACCCCGCTGCTGCAGATCGACACGTTCGCCTGCCTGTACATGGCGCTGATCCTGGTCGCCACCCTCGCCTGCGTCACCCTCGCCCACGCCTACCTGGGCGACGGCGGTTCGGGTTACCCGGGCAACCGTGAAGAACTGTACCTGCTGATCCTGATGGCCGCCGCCGGCGGCCTGGTCCTGGTCAGCGCGCAGCACCTGGCCGGCCTGTTCATCGGCCTGGAGCTGCTGTCGGTGCCGGTCTACGGTCTGGTGGCCTACGCCTTCTTCAACAAGCGTTCGCTGGAAGCCGGCATCAAGTACATGGTGCTGTCGGCGGCCGGTTCCGCGTTCCTGCTGTTCGGCATGGCCCTGCTCTACGCCGACGCCGGCTCCCTGAGCTTCAACGGCATTGGCCAGGCGCTGGCCGCCACCGGCCTGCCGAGCTCGATGGCCCAGCTGGGCCTGGGCATGATGCTGATCGGCCTGGCGTTCAAGCTGTCGCTGGTGCCGTTCCACCTGTGGACCCCGGACGTGTACGAAGGTGCTCCGGCGCCGGTGGCCGCGTTCCTGGCCACCGCGTCGAAAGTGGCCGTGTTCGCCGTGATGGTGCGCCTGTTCCAGATCTCCCCTGCCGCCAGCAGCGGCGTGCTGAGCAACGTGCTGACCATCATCGCCATCGCCTCGATCCTGTTCGGCAACCTGCTGGCCCTGACCCAGAGCAACCTCAAGCGTCTGCTCGGCTACTCGTCCATCGCGCACTTCGGCTTCCTGCTTATAGTGCTTTTGTCGTTTTAGGTATTTTT
>NZ_JBIVHR010000170.1:0-5251 GCF_044749305.1 Pseudomonas sp. NPDC089534
GTTCGCCGTCGGCCAGGGTCAGGACCGTGCGCAGGTTCAGGCGCTGAGCGTCGAGGCGTTCGCTGATGATGTCGATGGCGCTGCAATGGCCGTCGTCGATCAGCCACTGCAGGGCTTCACGGGCGTAGAACTCGGCGTCCATCTGGGTCTGCCGGGTCAGCTTGACCCGCCGCAGCAGCCACAGCCGCGAACCGATGCGGTCGTCGGCCACGGAGGGAAAGCTGTCGCCCCACCAGCCGAAGCGTTCCTCGTCGTCGACGGCGTCGTCATCGGCGGCGCGCCGCCAGGTGAACAGGCTGATGAGCACCGCGCGGGTCAGCGCGGCGTGGAGGTTCTGGCTGATGAGCATCAGGCACCTCCCGTCGGGGCGGCGGTCTGGCCGTTGCCGCCCTGCACGCCGCCGTGCACGTGCTTGATCTGGCTGATGGCGCCGGCGACCTGATCGCCCTTGGACACGATCTTGCCGGTCTGGTTGATCACCGGCGTGTCGAAGTTGACCGCGCTGCTGGCGCGGATGTTGAGCGTGGCGGTCTCGATGTCGATGATCCGCCCGCGCTTGAAGTGAATCTTGTCGCCTTCGTCGGTGTAGATCGCCACCTCGCCCGCCGCCAGGGACTGCAGGCGGTAGCGGCGGTCGGCGACCACCAGGGCGATGGCGTGGGAACGGTCGCCGCCGAGAAAGGTGACGACTCCCTCGGCGCCGGCCAGCGGATGGCTGGTGAAGCCGTAAGGCTCGAAGTGCTCCAGGTCATCGTTCACCTCGCCTGCGGTGAGGCGCATCTGCAGCGATTGCAGCTTGGAGGCCGAACTGGCGAGCACGACAGTGCCGCGCGCCAGCAGGCGTGTCAGTAGGCTCATGGGGTTTCCTTCAGAGTTGGGCCACGACGCGATCCACCGTGGGAGCGGCGGTGCGACGATTCGACTTGCCCGCGAATGCGTTGCGTCAGCCGAAATCAATGTGCCTGGCCGTCCGCCTTCGCCAGCAGGCTCGCTCCCGCAGGGGTTCTGCGGTGCCGCCAAAACGGTGGGAGCCCGCCTGCTGGCGATGGCGGCGGACCAGACACCACAGGGGTGGCGCGAGGTCGGCTCAGGATTTCTTCGGCGGTGTGGGGTTGGCGTCGAAGGTATGCGGCGGCGCCACCTGCAAGGTGGTGACCGAACCCTGCGCCGACAGCGAATACGTCAGCTTGGAGATCAGCATGTCGCCGTCGAAGCCGAGCACCGGATCCTTGACCCGCACCAGCGTGTTGTGACGCCACAGGTCGCCGTTGGACTGGCGCCAGCCCTGCACCTGATAGGTGGTGGCCTGGGCCCGGCCCATGCGGGTGGCGCTTTCCCATTGGGCGCGTTGCTGGGCGAGCTCGAAGGTCAGTTGCGTGCCTTCGTTGATCACCGTCGTGCGCCGGCGCTTGAACGTCAGGTCGGCGGCCACCGATTCCACTTCGCTGGCCGCCGCCCCGCTCTTGGCGTCGGTGCCCTTCTGCTGGCCGATCACCCGGTATTCGGAGAACACCTGGCTGTAGTCCATCGGCGCGCTGGCCGAGAGGATGTTCTTGCCCAGCTCCAGCGCATCGCTGGCGCGGCCGCTGCTGCCCGGTTTGGCCAGCACCAGCCGGCCCTGCTCGTCATCGGTGGAGTACACCCGAAACAGCGAGAGCAGGCGGTCGATGGACTGAAACACCGTCTCGCCCGGCACGATGGTGTGCTTGGCCAGCCGGGAGGTCTCGGGAATCTCGTTGACCACCATCTGCGAGTATTCCATCGCCAGGGCCTGGACGATGCTCAGCAGCGGTTGCTCCTGCCACTGGCTCGGCCGGTTGGTCGCGGCGCAGTCGACCAGGTCCTGGGTCTTGGAACTGCCTTCGACCGTCAGGCTGATCTGCCGCCCGTCGTAGCGGATGGGGGCCTTGAACACGTACCCGGTCAGCACCAGGTCCTTGCCGATCCTCACCTCGCACGGGTCGCCGGGCTTGATCCGGCTGTCGGTGGTCTGCCCCGGCCACTGCCAGGTGATGTCGAGCTTGAAGGTGCGGAACTGCCGCTCAAGGTCGGCGGTGATCTCCACGCTCTTCCAGCCGCCGTACTCCACATCGTTGACCGTCAGCGTGACGCGGTTGTCTATCTCGCTCATGGCTCACTCCCCGGTGACTTTCACTTCGTTGGGCGAAAAGCCGGGATGCGTGATGCCGTTGCGCTGGATCACTTCGGTGACCCGGGTGGCGTCGGCGAACTGCTTGTACGCCACGACCACGGCCGGAAAGCTTTCCTGGAACGACTTGCTGACCTGGCGCACGCCGGAGGTGGCCACGGCCTGAAGGTGCGCCTTGAGCGCATCCTTCACGTCGCTGATGGCCTGGTAGTGCGCGGGGCTGGCCTTGTCGAGCATCGGGTTGATCGCCTCGACCAGCGCATTGCGCAACGCTTGCAGGTCGTCGGTCACCGGGACTTCCTGCCGGGTGACCGGCAGTTTGGCCTGGTGCTCCAGCGACGGCACGGACGGCAGCTTCACCGGGGCGGTCGCCACCGGCATCGAGGCCACCCACTGCGCCACCTTGACCAGCACGGTGTCCTGCACCAGGTCGGTCATGGCCTGCGCCGCTGCGGTGGTGTCCTTGCCGGTGGTGAGCTTCGGCGCATCGGCCTTGCGGATGGCTTCGAGCTGTTGGGACACGTCGGCGATCACGCCACGGTAGCCCTCCTTCGCGAACGCCTTCAGCTCCTTGATGTCGCCGAGCAGCCCCTTGAACTCCGCCGCCACTTCCTTGGGCAGCTCCTTCACCGCCTTCACCAGCTCCGTGATCTGCCGGTACTGCTCGATCAGCGGCTTGAGCTGTTCCTTGATCACGTCATACACCCCGGTGAGGCTGTTGCGCAGATTGGCGATGCCGATCCGCGCGGCCTTGATCAGGGTCATGGCCTGCTCGAAGCGCGCCACCGCCGAGCCCAGCAGCGTGTCGGCCTTGGCCAGCAGCACCTTTTGGGTGCTGACGGTCACGGTCGGGAACGGCAGCGGCACGTCGGGGTAGAACTTCAGGGTGAAGGTCACCAGCCCGCCGTCCTGGCGGGTGTGGGTCATGTCGCACTCGCCGACCTTGACCTGCAGGCGCCCCAGCCACGGGTGCACCAGCTCGCCGCTGCCCTGCTCCAGCGCCTTGAGCAGCTTGTCGCGCTGCTCCAGGCAATCGGGGCCGACGATGAGCGCCGTCACGTCATGGATCTTGGCCTGTTGGCCCAGGTCCTCGAAGAACGGCAGGTCGCGTTGCGGGTATTCGTGCAACTGCCCCTTGCGGCCGACCGGGGTCTTCGCCTGGTCGATCCAGAAGCCGACGCCGCGAAAGGACGCCGGCAACAAACGGTCACGCCAGCTCATTGGAACCTCCCATGGACAGCGAGCGATAGCCGATGCGCGAACTGAGCGCCAGCCCCGGCTGATTGGTTTGCGGTTGATCGGTGCGCAGCCCCGCCGGCGCATTTTCGAAGCGGACCGTCAGGCCGCCTTCCAGTTGCGTGCGGTTGTTGGCGGCGCTTTGCTGGATCAGGGCACCGGAACTCTGCGGCAGCGAACCGCCCTGCAACGCGGCGGCGCCTTCAGGTTTCGAGCCGCCGAAGAACGCCGGCGCCAGTTCACCCTTGCCTTCGGCGTTGGTGCGGCGCTGCGCTTCGGTCAGCCCTTCGACCTTGCCGGTGACCTTGGCGATCAGGCCCGCGAATCCGCCGTCGAACAGCTCCTTGATCGGCGCGATCACGGTCTGCAGCTTCTGCCACAGCTCGCCGAACCACTCGGTGATCGGCCCCCAGTTCTTGATGATCTGCCCCAGGGGCGACCACTCGAACATCGTGTGCAGGAACTCCATCACCGGTGCGGCCAACGCTTTGACCACATCCCACAGCGCGGCGAACACTTGGCTGACCGGTTGCCAGTACTGGGCGATCTGCTCCAGCGGCGACCATTCGAACAGGGCCGCGAAGAAGCTCTTGACCTGTTGCGCCGACGCCAGCAGCGCCGCCCAGACCGGCTCGAAGAAGGTGACGATGCTGCCCCAGTTGTTGATGATCAGCCCCAGCGGGGAATAGTCGAACAACGTGACGAAGAAGCCCTTCACCGCTTGCGCCGCCGGCAGCAGCGAGGCCCAGAGCGACGCGAAGTACCCGGTGATCGCGCCCCAGTGGTTGATGACCATCCCCAGCGGCGTCCAGTCGAACAGCCCTTTGAGGAACGCCGTCACCGGCACGCTCAAGGCCTTGAGCAATTCCCAGATCGCCGAGAACAGCCCGGTCAGCGGGCCCCAGTTCTCGATGATCATGCCCGCCGGCGACCAGGAGAACAGCGTCCTGAAGAACTCGAACGCCGGTGCGGTGACCGCCTTGACCTTGTCCCAGACGCCCGCGAAGAAACCGGAGACCGGTTCCCACAACGCCGCCAGCGCCTGGAGCGGCCGCCAGTCGAGCACCGACCGCAGCAGCGCCATGGCGTTGGCCGCGGCGTTTTTCACCCCGTCCCACAAACCGCCGAAGAAGGCGGAGATCGGCGTCCAGTTGGCCACGATCAGACCGGCCGCCACGGCAATGCCCATGGCGATCAGCATGATCGGGTTGGTCTTGAGCACCATGCTCATCAAGTCGAAGACCTGGGTCGCGCCGGTCACGGCGGTCTGCATCGCCGAAAACGCGATGGCCCCCGCCGCCAGGCCTTCGACCAGTTTCGGGTTGTCGTTGAGCAGGCTGCCGACCTGGGTCAGCATCGGCTCCAGCGCCACCACCAGGGTGCCCACCGCCGGCAGCAGCGCGGCATCCACCGCAGCCGACACCTTCTCCACCGACGCGCTGAACACGTTGAGGTTCTGCGCGGCGGCCTTCGGCGCGGCGGGCATGTCGACGGTTTTCGCCGCATCGCCAACCTCGGTCAGCTTGCCCTGGAACGCCGCCGCCGACTTGATGCCGTCCACGAACGGCGTGATCACGCTGCCGCCCTTGAACAGGCCGCTGATGTCCAGCTTGCCGAGGCCGGTCTGCTCGAGGTTTTTCTTGAAGCTGTCGACCTTCGCCCGCAAGGCACCGAGCTTGGGCGACAGCTCGTCGATGCCCGTGAGCAGCACCGACGTCTTTTCCTTGGTTTCTGTCTCTGCCATCACTGCACCTGCTGCATCGCATTGATCCGTTGCGCGTGCTCCAGCGATTCGCGAAGCACATCCAGTGGCCTGGCCATCATCTGTTCGGGGTCAACCTTCCAGAACCAGGCCAGGTCATAGGC